>NZ_WBKM01000108.1 GCF_015714725.1 Nostoc sp. WHI | reverse complement strand
CCTCTGAACTCGGAAGTTGAGCCTCTGAACTCGGAAGTTGCACCTCTGAACTCGGAAGTTGCACCTCTGAACTCGGAAGTTGCACCTCTGAACTCGGAAGTTGCACCTCTGAACTCGGAAGTTGCACCTCTGAACTCGGAAGTTGAGCCTTTGAACTCGGAAGTTGAACCTTTGAACTTCTACAGATAATTTTTGCGATAATAATCTTGATATTCCGCAGATAGCAGAGGTTGCCACCAATCACGATGATTGAGATACCATTCAACAGTTAAACGTAAACCCTCATCAATCGTTACTGAAGGCGTCCAACCAAGCTGAGTTTTAATTTTGTTCGCATTAATTGCATATCTTTGATCATGTCCTTGTCTATCCTTGACAAAAGTAATCAACTGCTTTGCTGGACGCACTGGTAAATCAGGTGCTAATTCATCCATCATCTGACACAAAAGTTGCACGAGGTTAATATTTTCTACCTCATTATTGCCACCAATATTGTATGTTTCTCCTGGTTTTCCATGATTAATTACTACATCCAGAGCAAGACAATGATCGCCCACATAAAGCCAATCGCGCACATTTTTACCATCACCATAAACAGGTAATGGCTTACCTATCAAAGTGTTGATGCACATCAGGGGAATTAGCTTTTCGGGAAACTGATAAGGGCCGTAATTATTAGAGCAATTTGTGATGATAGTTGGAAGTTTATATGTATGATAATAAGCACGCACTAAATGATCACTACCAGCTTTTGAGGCTGAATAGGGACTATTGGGAGCGTAGGGTGTAGTTTCACAAAAAGCTGCTTCACTTGCGTCTAAACTACCGTAGACTTCATCAGTAGAAACGTGTAAGAAACGATAATCTGATGGCTGTGCTTTTGTCTCCCAATGTTGCCGAAAAGCTTCTAGTAGTGTGAAAGTTCCTACCACATTAGTTTGTACAAAAGCAGCTGGGCCCAGAATCGAGCGATCAACATGAGATTCAGCAGCAAAATGAGCGATCGCATCAATATTTTCCGTTGCTAGTAACTGATCTATAATGGTGCGATCGCAAATATCCCCCTGTACAAAACGAAAATTCTCTTTTCCCTCAACCAGCGCCAAATTTACACGATTCCCCGCATAGGTAAGAGCATCCAACACCACCACCCGATCATCTGGATAAACCTGACACCAGTGATGCACAAAATTCGCGCCAATAAACCCCGCACCCCCCGTAACTAATAACCGCCGATTCATTCAATTTCCTCTCTTATCTCTGTGTTTTCCGCGCCCGGAATGGTTCCTTTAAATATGCAAGAATAAATCAAACTATAGTTACGCAATATAAAATTAATCAATTGGCTTGTCATAAGCGTCTCTAGCCCTTGATAACCTTATATAAAGCGATAAATCGCTCACTACAAACAAAGTTTTTATCTTACATTTAATTACGTCCACCTACTTATTTAAACCTTAAAATATTTTTTCTTCAGCTTACCGTATATCTTCTGGGCGAGTAATTTTGTCATCCGCATTTTCGTCAAACTCTTAATATTAGATGGCTGCTGAATTTTATGATCAAAAAATCCATTTAACTCATCCAGAATAACTTGAAAGCGCTTAATAATATTTTCAGTTCGATACTCAGCCAAAAACTCTTCAGACAAGCTAAACGCTACTGAAGATTCAATCACCCTCAGAATACGTTGGACATCATATTCTTGGGAATATCCAGCAATTTTATAGCAATTGAATCCAGGATCTAAGTAATCAGCTAGTCCACCGTTGACACTAGAAAATACTTGACAACCACAGGCTAGAGCTTCCATTGGTTGCAGACCAAATCCTTCACTAACACCCTGTTGTGTCCAGTACTCAGCCGAATCATAGAGGTAAACTTTAGCTCGGTTGAATAATCCAGGTAAATCCTCTACATAGGAATTAACAATTAATACTTTACAACGTTTTTGCAACGCTGGAATCAAAGAATTGATTAAATACTCAGAAGATTTTCGAGTCTGAACTAAAACATCAATATCCCGTTCAAAACCCAAATTTTTAAACTCATCAGAAATTTGATTGGGCAAATAATAAATGAGAGAATTAGGTGATTTTTCTCCCCAAAACCCCATTGTATAGCGGCTAACAGTGATGATCGGAATACTCGCTTTTAGCCTGAATGGATAACCTGCGCTATGTGCATGATAAACGACATTGTATTGTTTAAGTTTAGCAACGAGTTGAGCTACATCAAATCCCCAACTAATGACAAAAATTACCTCATTTAAATTTTTCTCTTTTAGCAGATCATCAATGAAAAGCTTATCTTTTTCTCGTTGACGGTAAGTTACAACATCAGCACTACAGAACTGCTGAACCAGATTAAGTGCTTTTAATTCAGCCCAAAGACCACCACAGGCAAATTTGCCATCTGTACCGGGGAGTAAGAAGTAAAGTTTTCTCATAATTTTTAAGGAAACATTTAACCTTGTGTTCCTACATCCAGGGAGCATTATCCATCAAAGCATCTAACATCTTCTGGAAGTTTTGACGGAATACTACGGCTAATAAACCGCAGAACATTGTAGTTGCTGCCATCACCCACCAAAAGTGAGTAACGTGCCATAAGCCGCCGAACAGGGCAAAGATGATTAGTCCAGCGCCAGCGCCCCCTGCAAACAGTAGAGTTGTTTCTTTAGCGGTTTCTTTGAAGGTGCGTGGTTTTGATTCCATAAGATTACTCTTGCCAGCCCACTTTAACAAAATGTGCATCACGCCCCCAAACGTCGCGTGTGCGCGTAATATTTTCAACTGCTAGGTTAAAAGGAATGGCAGTTGTTAGGTAACGCTGTGCCATAGAACCTAAATCAGGTGAGAGTTCGGCGGCTGTCGTCGCTGCTAACCCCAAACCGATAAGTTGCTCGATTGGTCGGAATGGTAGCAACAGATGTACGCTTATAGCTAATCCAGCCGTTAAGAGCATTGCCACTGATAAATTTGTGCCGCAACGAGGATGTATAGCCAAATCCCATTCTCCACTGGTAAGGCGATGTTGGGCAAGTGCGATCGCCCGCCGCAAATCACTAATGTTCACTTCACCATAGAGGTAGAATCCCTGCTCGGTAGACAAACCGCCCAATAATTCGTTATCTCCTTGAACCTTAGCCGATTCTCCTGTGGCATTTTTTGATTCGCTAAGAACCCAAACAGTAGCATGTTCTAAAGCGTGAACCTGCCGGATCATCAAAATTTCTTTCAACCCTGGAATAAACGATAGCTGTCTGAGTAAGTCAGCATCTTGTGTGGGTTGTGGAAAGTCTAAGGGTTGGTATTCTGAGGTCAAAACTTTCTCAGACATAGGTGTCGTAAGATCAAAATTAAAAAATTCAAAGGAAGACCAATCACCTTGAAAAGAAGCAGAAGTATTCATTGGAACACTGTTCCCCAAGCCGATGGAGCAATATAGATTTCTTTCAAATGTAGCGCTTGCACCACTGAATTGTTGCTAATTTTTGTAGATGATTTTTGAGTTTGGGCATTGGGCATTGGGCATTGGGCATTGGTTATTCTCCTCTACCACTCTGCTACTCTGCCCAAACCCTTAATTTTTCGTTGCTGATGCGTAAGTCCTAAATTCAGCCTAACTGAATTTGCAAAGGAATTCTGATCTTATAGTTTCCGAGTCCGAGGGTCAGCTGGCTCCACTAACATAAACTCCGGCTGAGTGAAGGACTCGGAACTTCGGTAGAGTGTTCACACTGAAAACAAAGGCATGAGGAGGAGAACAATTCAGTAAACCTCAAAATTGGCTTGTCAGCATCCTAGACTAGATCAATTGCGTCGCTACTAGCAAATTATTTATTCGATCTGGTTAGGCAGAGTACAGCAATTGACATCATTCAAACAGACTTTGCCCCACTGTAAAGCCCAGCGAACAAGAGCTACTCGATTTTCTGTCTCGGTCTTGGTGAGAATATTACTGATATGGTTATCAACTGTACGCTTGCTAATTTCCAGTTTTCCTGCAATTTCTTGGTTAGTTAAGCCAGTGGCCACTAAATCGATAATTTGCAGTTCTCTGTCTGACAGACTAACAGGGGTCCCAGACTTGCCACCAGCCATGACTATTTCTATCCTCCCTTGGTATATGTACTTAATCGCTCTTTCTAATTCTAGAAGATTCTTTTGTTGGTAGGGGTTTCAAGTGTTAGCAGTATTACGATTGTCAATATTTTCTTTCGATTTCAAGTTGGCAGAAATATAAATCCAAAAATGCAGTATTAAATACTACTATTTATATATATAGATACCGTTTATTTACTGACAAAAATTAAGCGAGTATAAGAAGTATATACATTATTGGAGTAGTAAAAATTGCTATTTAATTCTATGAAGGACTGGCGACAGATTAGCAAAAATTGTTGTAGATTTTATACTATAAATTCCTAATCCAAAATCGAAATCCGTTAGATTTCGATTAAATCTAAAAATGAGATGAGCAATCCTCGTGTTTTGTGCCTCGGTGAAGTTTTGTTTGATTGTTTAGCCGATCAATTGGGGCTAAAGCTGGAAGAAGTAAAATCCTGGACTCCCTATCCAGGAGGGGCACCAGCTAACGTAGCCTGTGCTTTAGTTAAGCTGGGAACGCCAGCAGGATTTATCGGAGCCGTTGGCGAAGATGAACCAGGGAATGCACTGGTCAAGCTATTACAAGATGTAGGTGTAGAGACGACGGGGTTACAACGCCATCCTAAAGCACCAACGCGGCAAGTTTATGTTACAAGGGATCTGGCTGGCGATCGCACCTTCGCCGGATTTGGTCAACATCATACCTCTGAATTTGCCGATACCCGCCTGCAAGCCAAACAATTACCACATTCACTGTTTCAAGAGGCAGATTTTCTAGTTTTGGGTACTTTGGAATTAGCTTATCCTGAAAGTGAAGAAGCAATTCACCGCGCCCTAGAGTTAGCAGAACATTATGACCTGAAGATTGTGCTAGATGTCAACTGGCGTCCTGTATTTTGGGAAGAGCCAAACATCGCTCATCAAAAAATTCCAGAATTATTTAAGCGAGTCGATTTCCTGAAACTCTCCAAAGAAGAAGCTGAATGGCTATTTGAAACCGCAGATCCCGGAGCCATTACTTACCGTCTAGCTTCAATTGAGGGGGTACTGGTGACAGATGGGGAAAACGGTTGCGCTTATTGTTTGGGTGAAAATGAAGGCAAATTACCTGCGTTTTCCATTCCTGTCGTTGATACAACAGGTGCAGGGGATAGCTTTTTAGCAGGATTCATCCATCAATTGAGTCAGCATGGTATCCACAGCTTGCGGGATGCAGAAACAGCAAAACGTATTGTCACCTATGCCAGTGCTGTTGGAGCGCTGACTACCATTAAACCAGGTGCGATCGCTTCTCAACCTACTGCTGCGGAAGTCGAAGCTTTTCTAGCCACACATCAACTCTAGAAACTAGCATAAACAGCCGGAGTATCGGCTACGGCTGATACTCCAGCCGTTTTTTAGTTCATCGAACTCACGTTGAACGGTTACTTAAACTCCTAACTTTTGATAAGTTTCCAATCCTATAACACCGTCAACAGTAATGCCTTGATTTGTCTGAAATTGTCGAATGGCAGCTTCGGTTTTCGGTCCGTAAAATCCATCAACATCTCTATCATTAGCAAGAAGAGGAGGGGTTAGCTGTCTCAATTTTTTCTGGACACGCAGAACATCACCACCTTGCATTAAGGGACTAGCCAATCGAAGAATTCTCTGAGTTGTTCCACGTTCAGTCGCACCAAATCCTTGCGACGGCGAAATTTGCAAGCGCCTATCGGTATCGCCACCTTGTATATAGATACCATCGTCATCAATGCGATCGCTGAGGTGATTTTTGTTCCAAAGTTTCTGAAACCCTTGAATACCTACATTGCCAATAATTTGTATACCTCTTCCTCGAAATTCAAAATGGAACGGATCGCCAGGAAGATTTTGCCCTACATGAACCCAACCTTGTGTTTGCAGAAAAGGTTTCCAACCGCTTACATCAGGAATATCTAACGCTAAACCACTTTCATGAAAACTTTTACCTGGTAATGCAGCCTGAGCAATACCGCACACCCCTTTTTCCTTCCAACGACGGAGCAAGAACTGTTGAGCGCAGGTACGATAGGCTGAGTTAATTCTCATCCGTGTCCCTCTAGCCTGAATTGCTCTTGCTAGAGCTTGTTTAGCAGGTAGTTGTAGAAAGGGAAACTGAAGAGAATTAATAGAAATATTTAAATCAGAACAATCTATAAGAACACCTGGAATAGCATTGTTCATCTCAGCGATAATCTGTCGAGATAGACCATCAACAATTGTTGTTGATGGGCAATCACTAATATCTTTTAGCATCGCCATTCTCTTTTTCACCCTTGCTTTTAACTAATATCAACCAATCCAAGTTCAAGTAAATCCAAAGCGTGCAAAGTCATTAAACCCACAATTCCGTCAACCGCTAATCCATTCGCTTCTTGAAATTCTTTAATCGCATCCTGGGTTGTTTGATCAAAATTGCCAGTGAATGCTTTTTGATAAAACCCAAATTCCTGTAATCGCTCTTGAAGATGTTTGATTCCTTCACTAGATGTACCAGGGGTAAAACTTTCCATCAGATTTTCTCCTGTAATAAATAGCCTACTAATTGTTAATCAATCATCTAGTTCTAATGCTGAACGGCTAGCACGTCCAACGATTCCATCAACCCGCAGATTTTGCTGTTCTTGGAATGCTCTGATAACCGCGTCAGTCATGGGACCGAAAATGCCGTCTGCACCATTTTCACCAAGATTAAACCCCTTAGCTATTAGGGCTTGTTGGACTTCCCGGACATCTGCTCCGGTCATTGGTGGACGGGTTAAGGAAAGAAGTCGGTTTCCTGGGATTCCAGGTGAAGGAATAGTGGGAGATAGGGTATCTTCGCTAATAATTAAACCTCGGACAGTGAAGGGTAAACTTAGATCCCAATTATCTGTTTGAATGATTCTTTTGAAAGAATCCATACGGTAAACGGTTAAATGCAATATCTGGATAGAATGGTTAGCTAGCCAGTTTCGTCGGACATCAACATAATGCTTGAGCCAAGCTTTTTCTCCAACACTTGAGGGGTTGCCAAACTGATTGGTTGTGCGATCTCGTATCAACCTCCACGAACCATGAGTGATGCTATCGAAAACCACCGCAATTCCTAATACAGTTTGAATGTTAATAGCGGCGGCACTGTTGAGTGCAGGAGTCCAATAAACCCGATCAAAGAAAGCATCTTGCTCTTGAATCATCACAGAATCTCGACCTGCTTGGCGCAAAATACTATGCAGCGTAGTATCTCTATTTAAGCGTTGCTCTCTGTTTTTTAAGGAACTTAGATAAGGGCGTAACTCATCAGCAAATAATGCTCCTTCTGCTTCTACATAAGCTTTGATTAATAAGTGTAAATTACCACTATTAATGGTTGTTTGCTTCGCTCCATAGGTCAGCCCTCCTGGATCACCTGCGACTGAGACTACAGAGTCATATTTTCCTGAAACCGAGCCAGTTTCAAAGATATTAATAATCGCTTGGGCAGCTTTTTTTTGAATTTCTGTTAACATCAAAAGTACTCTCCTAATAGTTTTTCAACTTGCTTGGTAACCAGAGTTTTGAAGAATAATTATCCGCCTTATAGCTAGTAAGAGGCTTGTTTATTGACAACCAGAAAATTTACCGCAAATTCACGGAGTCTACTGAATTGCTACAGTTATCGGTTGGATCTCACCAATAAACTTTCAGTTATGATTCCATAAATGGGTCTACGGTCAAACTATTTATTATACGAAAATCTTCCGTACAATTATTGAACTATAAGTTATACAGAATCTTTCCACATAACCATCCAATTCGGTATGAAATCCAGAATACTTCTGTATAATATTTCTTTTCGGGTATTATACAATGTGGGTTTCCACATAACTATCTAATTTGACATAATACTTTGCATTTTTCTTAAAGTTACTCCTTACAAAGAACTGCAGAAGACAGCTATATTAAGAAGTATTAATAAAAACTTTAGTTCTCTTTCTTTGCCCGGTTTAAAAAGAAGAGTTGTATCGAGACGCGCTCTTGCATGATACAAAACACTAGAGGCAAAGCCGCTCCGCCTCCAGTAACTAAATTCCTAAAGCCGTTCTAATGTTTTGCACAATTACTTGAGGCGGCTCGGAAACATCTACAGATATAGCATTAACTGGCTCTTCAAGGTCATCAAATTGGCTGTTAAGGAGTTTTTCGCTCATAAAGTGATTATGGCGCTCTTGCAACCGCTTTTGAATGATCTCAAAAGAGCCTTTCAGGTAAACTAGCTTGATGCGATCGCTATCCAATACAAGAAATTGGCGATAGCTATCTCTTAATGCCGAACACGCTAACACCACATTTTTATCTTCTTTTAGCCACTGAGCGATCGCTGTTTGCAAAGCTAACAACCACGGCATTCTATCCAAGTCGTTCATGGGAATACCGTGGCGCATTTTCTCAATATTTTCTGGTGAGTGGAAAGCATCAGCGTCCCTAAATTCCCAGTTTAATGAATCCGCGAGCAACAGCCCGATGGTGGTTTTGCCGGAACCAGAAACACCCATTAACAGAATAATCATAGACCGTTGTTTGAGCGAAACTTCATCTAAACAGACCTCTCTTTTTGATTATCAGTAGCTAAAGGTACAAGATAGGATGAGCGATCGCCCGATTCAAGACTGTTGCTCAAAGCTAGCAATTATTTAATATCTCCAAGTTTAATTTAGCGTTAGCCTTTGAAAACGATGTCGTACAGTGACAGCAGAATCTCCACCACAATCAGAATCACCACATACCACTCTACTCGCTCACTACTGCTATGCTGCATAAACTCCAGCACCGTTTGTGCGGTTCGAGAAATTAGCTCTAGTTTGCGTTCCAGGGCGTTGTGACGCTCACGGATTTCGTATTCATCTTCCAAACGCAGATATAAGTTTTCTAGCTGTGGAGACTCCCAAAGCAACTCCGGCTTATCGATAATTTCTACTCGACCCACAATTTTATGTTGAACTAATAGGGTAGTCCCAAGTTGACGCAGTAATTCCCGACTCTGGCGTCTACTCCTGTTTTGACGCTGGAGACTAGCTGCAAAGGGTTCAATTTGATCAAATACAGTCGCCAAGCTAGTTTCATAATGAGACAGCACAACACTCTTAGCGAGAATATCAGCCACTATCTGCAAGCGTTCTACACTAAATTCATGCAGGAAAATTTTTCCTTCCTTAACTCGCTCACTCTCCGCAACGTTGAGATTAACTTCCACTTCTTCTGTTTCCGGGTCGGTAAAAGAGTCACTAACTTGAGAGGATAGTTTGGTCAAGAAGGCTACCTTTTCCCCAGGCTCAAAGTTAAACAGGACAACTGCACCGTAGCCTAGCAGTACCGCACAGCCGTGTTCACCTACTGTAACCATTACTGGCATAGTCGCCAAGCAAACGTAATTTTCTAATGTTTGGAGGTTAATCTCCTTACCAAGGAATAGGGCCTGCGCTCTAAAGCTATCTCTGTCATTAAAAAGGAGTTTTTGCATTGTCGCCCTATACTATATTTGTCTGTTAATCTGTGGGGTAGCGATGTCTACGACGGGCTACGCCTACGCAATTGATCCAGCGTTGTTGGAGATCACTGCAATCATTGAGTAGCATAAATTAAAAATCAAGACAGTAGTACTTTCGGATAGTTGGTTTTAGCTCGTTGCCATAAAGTATCAACACTTACAAACTCATAACCTTGTTGTAGCAGTTGAGGAATGAGAATTTGGATTGTAGCAGCAACATCTTCTCCACCGCAAACACCATCATGTAAGACAATCAGCGAACCATTTTTAACCTGCTGCATAATTCGCTGTACCACAGTGGTAACGCCTGGCCGCACCCAGTCTTCTGGTACAACACTCCACATCACTGGGCGGTAATTCCACTGAAATAATAATTTTAAAGTAGCAGGGATGAATAAACCATTGGGGGGACGGACATCCCGCACTTGTTCCGGTTGCAGGTTGCAGGCATTGTAGATGGCAACTTGGGTTTTTTCTAAACTTTCCTTCAGGTCATTTGGCGAAAGCATGGGAAAAGAGCGATGATTGTAGCCATGCAATCCGATCCAGTGGCCGCGATCGCTCACGGCTTTAGCGATCGCTGGTGAACGGTTGACGCAAGCACCCAACCAAAAAAAACTAGCTGTAATATTGTAACGAGCTAATACTGCTAAGACTTGGGGAGTGTATTGAGGATGGGGGCCATCGTCAAAGGTTAGGGCGATCGCTTTAGAATTGCGATCGCCACACCAAAGGCAATTGGGAAAACTCGGCTGGAGAATCTGGTAGAAAATTGGGAATAGGGGAGCTAACTGCATTTTGTTTTGAAAAACTCACCGCGATCGCATTTAATTGTAAATTTGTATTTGATAATCAGCAACTTTGGTTAATAAGCAGACCTCGCTAACCAATAGATAGTTATACCCAAAGCCGATCCAGCTATTACCTGAACTGGTGTATGTCCGAGTAATTCCTTAAGACGGTCTTCGCTAAAGCCTGGTTTTTCATGAAATAATTCATCAATCATTTGATTGAGAATACGAGCTTGCTTACCCGCCGCTTGGCGAACTCCTGCGGCATCATACATGACGATGATCGCAAAAACCACCGCAACGGCAAAATCAGGAGATGCCCAACCAAGTTGTTGCCCTACACCAGCAGCTAGAGCCGTAACTAGAGCGGAATGGGCACTGGGCATACCTCCAGTTGTCACCAAAACCTGCACATTCAGTTTGCGATTTTTGACAATCTCGATTACAAGTTTTAATATTTGAGCAATTAAACAAGCTACCAGAGCAACCAGCAGCACCCGGTTGTGTAAAATGTTGCCTATGTCCTGCATGGTATTTTGGTTAGGTTAGTAAATATTAGCAGCAGTTGTTGGTTGAGGAAACATTTAGATTCAACCCAAAATCCCAAATTAACCTAGTACATCACGCAATACGGTTCGGTTATGGCAAGAGACGCGATCAATCGCCGTCTCTACAATAATCAATCTTTCGGCGTGACGGCGATTTATCACGTCTTTCCGATCTAGAATTTTCATCAAAAAACCTTAACTGAACCGTATTGGTACATCACGGTGAAAACCGACTAACTATTCAAAATAGCTCAAAAGCTTACTTGATAAGCTTTTGGAATTTTGAATTTTGCAAAGCAGTACTAATTATTGCGACTGATAATAAAATGAGCGATCGCTTGGAGTGACTTGGCTCTCTCCCCAAATGGTTCTAATTCCACACAAGCTGCTTCAACTAGCTCTTGAGCTTTTAAGCGCGATTCTTCAAGCCCCCAAAGGCTCGGATAGGTCACTTTCTTAGCTTTTTGGTCTTTACCAGCTGTTTTACCTAATTGCTCTTGAGTTGCGGTGATATCCAGAATATCATCAATGATTTGAAATGCTAGCCCAATATTTTGAGCATAATTGGTCAATCGTTGCACATCTTCAGACGATGCCCCAGCTATGATCCCGCCACAAACTACGCAAGCTTCCAAAAGGGCGGCTGTTTTGTGTTTATGAATAAAATTCAGCGTTTCTAGAGAAATATCTGATTTACCTTCCGATTCTAAATCGACAACTTGACCACCAACCAAACCAGCTGCCCCCAGCGCCTTACCAAGACGGGCAATTACCTGCAAGACTGCCTCTCTCTTAACGTTTTGGGGGGTTTGAACGGCAACTAATTCAAAAGCCAGAGCTAATAAGCCATCCCCAGCCAAAATTGCCACATCTTCGCCATAGACTTTATGATTCGTCAACTTACCGCGACGATAATCGTCATTATCCATCGCCGGGAGGTCGTCGTGAATCAACGACATTGTATGGATTATCTCCACAGCACAAGCTGCTGGCATAGCCATTTCGACGGTTCCACCGATCATTTCACAGGTAGCAAGGCAAAGAATAGGACGTATACGCTTGCCTCCAGCTAATAACGAATAGCGCATCGCCTCATAAATCTTTTCTGGATAAATGATCGGGATAGCCTGATCCAAAGCAGTATCACAAAGGTTTTTTCGCTCTTTTAGATAGACTGCTAAGTTAAACGTGGTTTCCTCTGGTGGTGTCTTTTGAACGTTATTAGTTGCTACCATTCTTAAATTCCTGACATCTTGAGATTTTTGTTTTATACGTCACAATTTTAAGGTGCTATGGCGCTGAAAAAATTAGGAGTTGGAAGTAGAGACGCGATGAATCGCGTCTGTTACGAGTTAAGATTAATAATTCTTAATTTTTAACTCATCACTCATCACTCCTCACTTTCTTCTTTTACCGCTCTGGAATAGCTGGCAAATGTATTTTGCAACAATATTGCGACAGTCATAGGGCCAACACCACCAGGAACGGGGGTAATAAATCCTGCGACACCAGAAGTTGATTCAAAGTCGACATCCCCAACTAGGCGACTATTGCCACTAGCATCAATGACGCGATTCATTCCCACATCTACCACAACAGCGCCCGGTTTCACCATATCAGCAGAGATCAGTCCGGGACGACCTACTGCTGCAATTAGAATATCAGCATTTTGGGTAATGGTTTTGAGGTCGGGCGATCGCGAGTGGGCGATCGTTACTGTAGCATCAGCTTCTAATAGCATCAGTGCCATCGGTTTACCCACCAAAATACTGCGTCCCACCACTACTGCTTGTTTTCCCTCTAAAGGAATCTCATATTCTTGTAAAAGTCGCATCACACCCGCCGGGGTGCAACTACGTAAGCCTGTTTCTCCTCGCAATAGTCGCCCTAAATTGACTGGGTGCAGTCCATCGGCATCTTTATCGGGATCAATTTGATGTAGCAGAGTCACAGCATCTAAATGGTTAGGTAAGGGTAGCTGCACGAGAATACCATCCACCCGTTCATCGTAGTTGAGTGCAGCAATTACCTCTTCTAACTCCTCAAGGGAAGTTTGGGCGGGAAACTGCTTACCAAAAGAGGCGATACCAACTTTAGCGCAAGCTCTTTCTTTATTGCGTACATAAGCTGCTGACGCGGGATTATCGCCAACCATCACCACTGCTAAACCAGGCGGCCGGCCAATTTTTGGTTGGAATTGGGTAATGGCAACAGAAAGTTCTTGCTGAATTTTTGCAGCTAAAGCTTTCCCATCAAGAAGTTTGGCAGTTTTTGTTTCCATAAAATTTTCCAACTATATTCGTCTTTTGTTCAAAGTCCAAAGTGAAAATATTGACCCTTGATTGAAAAGGGTAGTGCTAATACAGTTCGGATAAAGTTTTTTGATTACAGACCCTAGATTACAAAGACGCGATAAATCGCCGTCTTTACAAAGGACTGATTATTGTAGAGACGGCGATTTATCGCGTCTCTTGCCTTAACCGAACCGTATTGAGGGTAGTGGGTGCAGAGGAGAATGATTTATAACTATAACTTGTATAAATTAAGATTCATGAACGAGTCTTTTAACTCCATTCATCCACCTTTGATACTCATGAACGAGTCTTTTAGCTCCATTCATCCACCTCTGATACTCATTAACGAGTCTTTTAGCTCCGTTCATCCACCTTTGATACTCATTAACGAGTCTTTTAACTCCATTCATCCACCTCTGATACTCATTAACAAGTCTTTTAACTCCGTTCATCCACCTTTGATACTCATTAACGAGTCTTTTAGCTCCATTCATCCACCTCTGATACTCATTAACGAGTCTTTTAACTCCGTTCATCCACCTTTGATACTCGTGAACAAGTATAGGACTTACGCAAAACTACACGCTGTAGGGGCAATTCATGAATTGCCCCTACCTGAAAATCAAGGTTTCGGCTATTGTTTGCGTAAGTCCTGAAGTATAAAAACTCCACTCTTTTTTACTCAAGCGATCGCGCCCAAGATTCTTTCACGGCGAAGCTTTCTTGCGAGGATGGGCACTCTAAAACTGGGGGGGGTAGAGAAGAGTTTTTCAATGCCCCATTACATTGAGAGTGTGTTTCTGAAACCGAAGAGAATAATATAGATGGGAACTGACCTAATTAAACTGGCGACAAAGCAAGCAGTGACCCAAAAATTTGCTCAATCGGTGGCTTTCATGCAACAAGCGAGAAATTTGTCTCTTTCGTTATTGTACGGACACAGCATTGTTTCCTACCGCCTGGGGTTTACTTTTTTTTTGGTGGTGGGACTTTGTAGTTGTGGTAGTTTGACACCTTCTGGCTTGAGCGGGAGTAACTTGAAAATTGGCACTAATGTCACTCCAATTCGAGAAATTAAACCAGAACAAGACAATCAGGCTATAGTTTACATCCAAGGTAAGGTAGAAAAGCAAGCTCCCTTGATAAAGCAGTGGGCTTATGAAATTAATGACTCAACTGGCAAGATTTGGGTTGTCACCAATCAAAAGGATCTGGGCGAGCGATCGCAAGTAGTAATTAAGGGTAAAGTTCGCTACCGAAGTATCCCCTTAGCTGGCAAAGAATTGGGAGAAGTTTATTTAGAAGAAGAGTAATAATTACAACATAGAAGAGCCAAATAAATCAAAATTTATGACCAATCAACCACTGCATGTAGCGATCGCAATTCTCTACCAAGAAAACAAATTTCTCATGCAACTGCGGGATAATATTCCTGGTATTCTCTACCCTGGGTACTGGGCGCTGTTTGGCGGTCATCTCGAACCCGGTGAAACGCCAGATGTAGCAGTAAAGCGAGAAATATTAGAAGAAATAGGCTATGTACTACCACCCTTTGTTGAATTTGGCTGTTATCCCGATGAAAAAGTTATCCGTCATGTCTTTCACGCGCCGCTTTTGGTGGAATTAAATCAACTGGTTCTGAATGAAGGCTGGGACATGGGATTCTTTACCCCAGAAGATATTCACCAAGGTAAATGTTATTCGCAAAACGCTGGCGAAGTGCGACCTTTGGGTTATATGCATCAGCAAATTATATTGGATTTTATGAAGACAAATCAACAGACCTAATCAAAGAAACTCACTGTTAGCTAAAGTGTCTCGTTCCCAGTCTCCGACTGGGAATGCCTAACGGGAGGGCTGCCGCCTCAAGACTTGCGGCCGCAGCCCGATGAGCAGCATTTCTAGCCAGAGGCTAGAAACGAGGTTTAAAAGGGATTTTGGCTTAAGTTGACACCAATGGCATCTCGCCCGCCCTTAACTCAAAATAAGATTTACGCAAAACTACACGCCCTCTGGGGCAATTCCTGAATTGCCCTAAGAAGAAAATTCATTCTTTTCGATTATTGTTTGCGTAAGTCCTGATAAAGTTAAAATTCTTGTGGAGTCAGCATTAATGCAATCAGCAAACAAACTGCCGCGATGGTTAAATATAGGATTGGCATTTCCCATTGCCATTCTCAACGGCTGGTTATTGCTCCAGGTTATACAGTATTTTCAACCCCTAATCAGCATTATTGCCGCCGCCATCCTACTGGCTTTTGTATTGAACTATCCGATCCAGTTTCTCCAAGAACAAGGCGTAAAACGCAACTTAGCGATCGGGGGAGTGTTGCTTTTGACTGTGGTGATTTTAGTGGCTTTAGGCATCACCTTGGTTCCCCTGATTCTACAACAGCTGAATGAGCTAGCTAATATTTTGCCCAGTTGGATTGATTCTGGGACTCAGCAGCTGCAAACTTTCCAGGATTGGGCATTAAGTCAACAACAGCTTCCCATCAATTTAAGTGGTTTATTTACTCAAGTTCTGGAACGATTATCTAACCAACTCCAGTCCTTCACCGGTAGAATTCTCGGTTTTGCCGTCGATACCATTGGTATTGTAGTCAACGTGCTGCTGGCGGTGGTGCTGACTATCTATCTAATATTGAACGGCAAACGTCTTTGGGACGGAGTTTTTCAGTGGTTCCCTGCTAACATTGGCTCAAAAGTAAGGCAATCACTGAGAGAGGATTTCCAGAATTACTTTATCGGTCAAGCAACATTGGGATCTGTGTTAGGGGTGACAATTACACTAGCGTTTTTGGCGCTGCAAGTTCCCTTGGCTTTACTTTTTGGCATTGGCATTGGCTTGTTTTCTCTGTTTCCTTTTGGTACGGGGGTAGGTATTGCCATAGTTAGTCTATTGGTGGCGTTGCAAAACTTTTGGCTAGGAGTAGAAGTTTTAGGTGTTGCTGTTGCGATCGACCAAGTTAATTCTAATGTTATTGCACCTCGTATTCTCGGCAATTTGACTGGCTTAAATCCAGTGTGGGTGGTGATTTCTTTACTGCTGGGGGCAAAGTTGGGAGGAGTACTAGGTTTGTTAATTGCAATACCTATTGCCAGTTTTATTAAGGACATAACAGATAGCTGGCGGGCTGGAGAGTTTAATAAGATAGATGATATCGAGCCAGAACTTGTTAAGGTCACGAATGAGACAGCAGGAACTTATAGCTAAGTTTCGATAGTTTTCATAACTCAAATTTGACAACTCTGGGGTTGGTACGATGAACTCGTTCTGATGTTTCAATCCCTAATAGGGATTTTGGTTAATTGCAATAAAGGGATTTTTAATGCCAGCAACGGTACTCTGAGGTTTCAATCCCTAATAGGGATTTTGGTTAATTGCAATATAAAAGTACGGAATTCTGCCGTGCTATCAAGTTTCAATCCCTAATAGGGATTTTGGTTAATTGCAATTAGAAGTAGGAACCCTAGAACAATTAGGTTTACTAGTTTCAATCCCTAATAGGGATTTTGGTTAATTGCAATCTGTAGGATTTTCAATGATGATGAAGTTGGGGCGTTTCAATCCCTAATAGGGATTTTGGTTAATTGCAATGCAACCTTTACCGATGGTAAAATCACCAAAGCCATTGTTTCAATCCCTAATAGGGATTTTGGTTAATTGCAATTCAATGGTGTCAGCAGCAGGTGGAATTGTGGATGCGTTTCAATCCCTAATAGGGATTTTGGTTAATTGCAATATAGCGAGAAGGTAGTTAGACAGTGCAGTACTTTGTTTCAATCCCTAATAGGGATTTTGGTTAATTGCAATCTAAAGTAATTGTTGGAGTTGTGGAACTCGTATTGCCGTTTCAATCCCTAATAGGGATTTTGGTTAATTGCAATTCCCGCAGTACACGCCTACAGCGATAGGCACTTGGCAAATATTCCAGTTTCAATCCCTAATAGGGATTTTGGTTAATTGCAATGAGATGGTTTTGAGTTCCGAAGTGTCGTATTCCCTGTTTCAATCCCTAATAGGGATTTTGGTTAATTGCAATTCAAAAGCAAGTGGGTGCCAAGGGATTGAAGATTGTTTCAATCCCTAATAGGGATTTTGGTTAATTGCAATTCTATTACATCGCCGCTTACGATAACAGGTTCGATGTTTCAATCCCTAATAGGGATTTTGGTTAATTGCAATTCGAGGGTAAAGCAGGTAGCGGGAAATCGGTAATGGCTGTTTCAATCCCTAATAGGGATTTTGGTTAATTGCAATAGGATGTCCTCCTACGGGTGGGGTTATCGCTTCAAAAGTTTCAATCCCTAATAGGGATTTTGGTTAATTGCAATTGAAGCCAGGCAAAATAAACGAAATGTTGATGGACAAATGTTTCAATCCCTAATAGGGATTTTGGTTAATTGCAATTCAAGTGCCAACAATACCGCAAATCAAGCACTAGTTTCAATCCCTAATAGGGATTTTGGTTAATTGCAATCTTACATGGTTGCGATGCAGTGCCTCAGCAAGTATGTTTCAATCCCTAATAGGGATTTTGGTTAATTGCAATCCTTTGACGATTTATTGACTACGCAACTAGACTTGTTTCAATCCCTAATAGGGATTTTGGTTAATTGCAATCCGTAGGAACTGAATACACCTTAATGGTGGATGATTTGTTTCAATCCCTAATAGGGATTTTGGTTAATTGCAATAGCCTGTTTTTTAGCCTCGATTACCTTGCTCTCGTTTCAATCCCTAATAGGGATTTTGGTTAATTGCAATATCGCTAATAAAGCGGGAACCGCTAGCAACTCTAAGTTTCAATCCCTAATAGGGATTTTGGTTAATTGCAATACTTGAGGAATCGAGAGTAGAATGGTGAGAATAACGTTTCAATCCCTAATAGGGATTTTGGTTAATTGCAATTTTGGATGGGGACTGAGCATGATAAACTATTGGTAATTTAGTTTCAATCCCTAATAGGGATTTTGGTTAATTGCAATGGGTTAATCCGTCAGCGAGACTTTGTTTTTTAACGTTTCAATCCCTAATAGGGATTTTGGTTAATTGCAATTATTAAAAAATCAGATTTATTGGCAGTTGGTCTGTTTCAATCCCTAATAGGGATTTTGGTTAATTGCAATAGCGCTTCTGCTGTTGGCTGCAACTTACCTGAATCCGTTTCAATCCCTAATAGGGATTTTGGTTAATTGCAATGCCAGTGACTACACTGTGCGGGTGCTGATGGTGAGTTTCAATCCCTAATAGGGATTTTGGTTAATTGCAATTATATTTTGGATCTTCAAGGAAAAACCTATCGTTTTCTGTTTCAATCCCTAATAGGGATTTTGGTTAATTGCAATTTCCATCACTGGAAGAGGCAGAAATACTGATAGATGTTTCAATCCCTAATAGGGATTTTGGTTAATTGCAATGTAAAAAGTAAATAACCCGTCGTCGTGGGCGGGTTTCAATCCCTAATAGGGATTTTGGTTAATTGCAATGGCTGGCGTTTGAAAGCCTTGTATTATATGGTTTTCAAGGTTCAGTAGCGCGGATGAACAAATCATAACACAAGGAATTGTAATTGCGCTAGATGTAAATAGCTGAAACCCAGTCCACATAAGGTGCGCGGATCGTTTAAAGATGCTACAGCCGTTAAATGCTTGCATATACGGCAATTCAGCCATTTTTGTAGTCACCCTCTCACCAACACCTACCCATCCGCGCATTTGGCAAAAAAAACTAGTCTGATTACAAAGCGGCTCATTATCAATATCAATGAGTTTAATACAGGCTTTCATAAAGTCTTAGCTAAAACAATCACCGCTTATCAAACCTTTGCGTACACTCTGCGCCCCTCTGCATTTGACTTTCAACCCTCAATCAGCCACAGTTTTACGCCAAGCTGTACCTAGCTGAGTTGAGAGCGATCGCCTGGACTGAGCTACGCCTTCGCACTCCCAATAATCTTAAAATTTTTCCTTAACAGCTAACATCTGTAAAATCTTTTCTACATGATCCAACTCTCCAACAATTCGCCGAATTGGGTGGGGCCAAACTTTGACAAGGGTAGGAGTAGCAGAAACCTGATTAATTTCTGCTTGTTCTGGATGAGTTAAAACATCAATTACCTTCAAAGTATAAGGATGTCCCAGCGATCGCTCTAACAATTCGTGTAGATTCTGGAGAATGCGTTCAGTGGTGCCGCTATGTCCTGCAACAAACAAGCGAAGCACATAGCCTTGTGTTGTTACTTGCTCTTTTTGTACTATTACAGGCTGGTGGTATTTTGGCACAGGTTCAGAAAGGTCTAAGCGGACAATTAAGTCGTGATCCTCCCAAAGCTGCCCAAATGAGGAGCGATAAGTTGTTAACACCATGCGATCGCACAACCCCTCCTGCCAGGGAGCAGCTTGCCATACTAACTCCTCTATACCAAAAATGGCATTCAGCAAAGCTTGATGTCTGATTACAGCCGGATAAGCTTCAGCAAAAGTTCTCACTTGTTGAGTGCGCGGATCTAACCAGTGGTCAATCGTCGCAGTATAACAAGGCACTAAAAAATGCGGTGGCTCTGGTAAATCGAGAATTTCCTGCAAAGCAGAGCACAAATGTAAATGCCATCGACCTTGCTTACTAGGGTCGATACAGTAAATTAAATCTCCTCCAGGTGTAAATAGCGCAATGCCTTTAAACAACTGGGGTCTAGATAGTTTGTTTGTTGTCAAGTTAGTCACGGAGGTTAGGAAACTAAAAAGTAAAGAATTCTCTTTTTACCTTTTACCTTAGCTATAACCGCAACCAGGAACACAAAGATATTTGGTCAAGACTTATATCATGTCCGGTTGAACACAAGTCAATTGCG
>NZ_WBKM01000082.1 GCF_015714725.1 Nostoc sp. WHI | reverse complement strand
CCAGAAGAACAAATCAAATATCGTTTAATTACAAAAAACAGGGTGTAGGGTGTAGGGTTTAGGGTGTAGGGGTTTAAATAAAAACTTTAGTTCTGAGTTTAAAGCTCAGTTTAAAAAAAGATGTTTTTCGAGACGCAAAGCGCGAGAAAAACAGTGTCCTTGTTACAATCCCACGTTTTTAAACGTGGGTTCCCCACACCCTACCCCCCACACCCTACCCCCTTTGAAGAGCTTATTGAACATTGAAAAATTCCCAGCCCAGTTACTAGCTTGTGAGTACCATCAACGTTGGGAAGTCGAGAATACGATTGATGAACTCAAAGTACATCTTTTAGGACGAAAAACTCATATTCGTTCTCAAAAACCACGGGAGGTTGTGCAAGAAGTTTACGGTTTATTATTAGGGCATTGGGCTATCCGGTTGTTGATTTTTCAAGCTGCAAACAGCGCAGATGTTTCACCCTTACGTCTAAGTTTCACTGGAACATTACGAGTTGTTCGTCGTGCTCTCCCAAAATTCCAACGTTTACAACCACAAGAACTTCCCTTTTTTTGAGTTGGTTAACTGTGGAGATTCTCGACCAAGTTTTACCTGAAAGGGTTCATAGAAACAACCCAAGGGTTGTGAAAAAGCCTGTATCAAAATTTCGCTCGAAAAAAGTTAAACACAGAGGTACTGGAATAATAACTAATCCTCCCGTGTTTATTATTTTAAGCACTGCATAGCCTTAACTGAACCGTATTGCTTTATATGATGCTTCTATCCCTTCTACTGCTTTTAACCATGTTCGTATTTCCTCATAAATGCGTGAATCCTTCTGATTGTTCAAGCTCTTTGTCTAGCTGCTCTCTTACTTGTAAGCTAATAATTGCTGGTCGCCCTGGACTCTTTTTCATTGATAATAGACCGTTGATTCCTGACTCTTGATAATCCTTTAACCATCTTTGTACCGTTACCCTTGCTCTTCCTACTACCACCGCCACATCTTGTATTGTTTTCACCTGTCCTATTTTCAGCAAATACAAAGCTTGAATCCGTTCAAGACTTGATGCTGTTTTTTGTTTTCTCAACAACCCATGTAATTCCTCTACTGACTCTCTTATTTCTACTTTGGTGACTCCAGCCATCTTTGCTTTTTAATATTTATTCATTATTTATCTGTATCACTCTTTTCGTGAATTGGTATAACTGGAGGCGGAGCCTCTAATCAGCCATTCCCATGCAGAGCATGGGAACGAGAGAAAGCGGCTTCCCGCAGGTATTGCCCCTACAGCTTAAAAAACAAATTTGTCATGATGGGAAAAATTACCCATCGACTATTAACTCGGTACACAAAATGACTCAAGCAACAGTAACTCATCCCAACACCTACGTTCAGGAAACTGGGCCAACGATTCATTACCTGGTGGCAATGTCCCAACCAGAAACCCATCTGTTTGAGGTGACTTTACGCCTTGTCAATTACTCCTCGCCGATTCTCGATTTAAAACTGCCGGTGTGGACACCTGGTTCCTACTTAGTCCGGGAATACGCCAAGAATTTACAGGATTTTGTGGCTTTTGCAGAGGATAAGCCTTTACCTTGGCGGAAGATCAGTAAGAATCACTGGCAGGTAGACAAAATAGGTATTTCAGAATTAACCGTGCGTTATCGCATTTTTGCGAATGAGCTATCGGTGCGGACAAATCACTTGGATGCCACCCACGGTTATTTTAACGGTGCGGCACTATTTTTTAGAATACCAAGCTTGGAGAAGCAACTCATTCACGTTACCATCGTACCACCATGCCCGGAATGGCAGGTAACTACTGCCTTACCACCCGTTGGTAAGGAAACGAATACTTTCTTGGCTGACGATTTTGATACTTTGGTTGATACTCCCTTTGAGCTTGGTCGCCACCAATTGTATCAATTTAAGGTTTTGGGAAAACCCCACGAACTGGCAATCTGGGGGCAAGGAAATTTCCAAGCCCAACAGATGATTGCTGATATCCAAAAAATTGTTCAGGTAGAAGCGCAGATGTTCGGCGGTTTGCCCTATGAACGATACGTGTTTCTGCTACATTTATCTAGTCAAGCTTCTGGCGGTTTGGAGCATAAAAACTCTTGCTCTTTAATTTACCAGCGTTTTGGGTTTCGCTCTCAAGATAAGTACGATCGCTTTATGCAATTAGTGGCACACGAGTTCTTTCACTTGTGGAATGTCAAGCGAATTCGTCCAAAAGCATTAGAAGTCTTTGATTACGACCAGGAAAACTACACACCATCATTGTGGTTTTGTGAGGGGACTACTAGTTACTACGATTTGTTAATTCCTTTGCGGGCAGGAATTTATGATGCTGAGTCGTATTTGAATAACTTGAGCAAAGAAATTACCAGATATGAAATGACACCGGGGCGCAAGGTACAATCCGTTTCCGAGTCAAGTTTTGATACTTGGATTAAACTATATCGCCCAGATGCCAATAGCGGCAATTCCCAAATTTCCTACTATTTAAAGGGAGAAATGGTATCGTTATTGCTGGATTTACTGATTCGCTCTACTTACAACAATCAGCGCTCCCTTGATGACGTGATGCTGAAAATGTGGCAGCAATATGGGCAAGCTGAAATTGGCTATACCCCAGAACAGTTGCAGGAAGTTATAGAATCTGTTGCCGGAATCGATTTAACTGATTTCTTTAAACGCTACATTGATGGTACTGACGATTTGCCTTTGAATGAGTACTTAAAACCCTTTGGCTTGCAGTTAGTAGTGGAGCAACATGAAGAACCTTATTTGGGTGTGAAAACACATACAGAAAATGGGCGGGAGATTATTAAATTTGTGGAGTCGGGTTCACCTGCACAAGCTGGGGGAATTGATGCAGGTGATGAGTTACTAGCAATTGATGGGATTAAGGTAATGGGAAGTAGCTTAAGCGATCGCCTCAAAGATTACCAACTAAACGATACCATGCAAGTCACAGTTTTTCATCAAGACGAACTGCATACTTATTCCATTACTCTAACGTCACCACGTCCCACCCGGTATCAGGTAAAACCTGTTGAGCATCCTGACTCCACGCAGCAGCAAAACCTTGCTGGATGGCTCGGAGTAGCGATCGCAACTGTTTGATAAAGGGGCATTGGGCAATTCAATTTTGGATTTTGGATTGGCGATAGCGAGTCCGCGAGCGTCTTTTGGATTAAATTTCAATTCTTTAATCCAAAATCTAAAATCTAAAATCTAAAATTCTTACTCCCCACTCCCTGCCCCTAATGCGTTCTCACCGCCCCAGAGTAAATTAAACCCCGTTGCAGATCCAGCGTTATAATTGCCCCATCCCGAATCACCTGCGTTGCTTGCTTCACGCCAACAATTACTGGCACACCAAGACGTAAGCCAATCACTGCTGCGTGACTTGTAAGACTTTCATCTTCAGTAATAATTCCGCTAGCTTTCCGAATTGCCTCAACAAAATCGGCACTAGTGCGGGGTGCGACTAGAATATCTCCGGCATTAAAGTTACTAACATCCATGCCAGTAATAGCCACGCGGGCGCGACCACTCACTGAACCTTGTCCCAGTCCAATTCCCTGACCTAGTACTGCCGTCACCACCTCTACCTTAATCAAATCTGTGGAGCCGGAAATTCCTTGCAGTGTGCCAGCAGTCATCACTACTAAATCTCCCTCAGACAGTAACTTCAGCTCTTGAGCCACGTTGATCGCAGCTTGAAATGTCTGACCAGTGGAAGGTAATCCTAGCACCAATAGCGGTTTTACTCCCCATACCATTTGTAGCTGCCGCGCCACATTAACATGGGGTGTCACTGCCAAAATCGGGGTCTGGGGACGGAACTTAGAGACATTGCGAGCTGTTGCCCCGGTTTGGGTTAGGGTCATGATTGCTGCTGCACCTAGTTGTTCGGCAATTTGACCTACAGCTTGACTAATGGCATTGGGAATAGAGCGCCGGGCATCTCTTGAAGAACGTAAATTTGAATGTTGGGCTTCCTCCTGCTCCATCCGCTCGGCAATCCGTGCCATTGTCGCCACCGCTTCTACTGGGTAAGTGCCAACGGCGGTTTCATTAGAGAGCATCACCGCATCTGTGCCATCTAAAATTGCATTTGCCACATCCGACACTTCGGCGCGAGTGGGACGGGGATTGCTCACCATGCTGTCTAACATCTGGGTGGCGGTGATGATGGGAATTCCTAAGCGATTGGCTGTGGCAATTAATCGCTTTTGGAGTACGGGAACATCCTCCGCCGGCAATTCCACCCCTAAGTCGCCTCTGGCAACCATCACGCCATCACACAAAGCCAGAATCGCTTCCATTTGTTCGATGGCTTCGTGCTTTTCAATTTTGGCAATTACTGGCACTTGCTTGCCTGTACTGGAAATTAACTCTTTAATTTCGATCATGTCCTGCGGATTGCGGACAAAGGAAAGTGCCACCCAATCTACACCCTGATCCAGACCAAACATTAGATCCTCTCGGTCTTTGTCGGTCATTGCCTTAACTGACAGGTAAACGCCGGGAAAGTTTACGCCTTTGTTGTTAGAAAGTTTACCCGGTACTGTGATCCGACAATGCAAATCACCTTTGTCGCGGTTAATCTCCTCCACGAGCATTTCTACTCGTCCATCATCGAGGAGGATTTTTGCACCAACCGGGACTTCTTGGGCTAAATAATCGTAGGTGACACAGCTAATTTCCTGCATACCTACAACCGGACGATTTGTTAAGGTAAAGCGATCGCCTTTTGCCAAAACTATAGACCCGTTCTCAAACTTCCCCAAGCGGATTTTTGGGCCCTGCAAGTCTTGTAAAATAGCAACTGGCTGATTTAATTCAAATGCGGTTTGCCGAATTAAGCGAATACTACGCTGATGGTCGGCATGAGTTCCGTGGGAGAAGTTTAGCCGCAGCGTCGTGGCTCCCGCTTCAATAATTGCCTTGAGTATTTCAGGACTGCTAGTGGCGGGGCCAATGGTAGCGACAATTTTTGTCCGGCGCAGAGAATCTCTTAATTGCATAGGGGCTGAAGTTAGGGAGCTATCTGGGAAGTCATCGTAACTTAAGTGGCATCTCCTTTTCAGTCACTGCTATATCAATAGACTTAAGCAGTTAGAGAGAGGTTATGGGAGAGTGGGGCTGTGGGACTGTGGGGCTGTGGGATAGAATAAACATGCTACGTCAATCTTGTCTCTATTCTTCCTACTAGGAAGTTTATTCCATCAAACTCTTGCCAATTGTCATACCCCACTTATCAATAAATACTAGTCCTCGTCTGGAATCATAGCGTTATTCATCTGCTGATATGCAAAGCCCTGGATAAATATTGCTATATAAAACTTTGCAAAACTTTATCATTCCCTAATATTTATCGTATATTCGTAATGTTTCACAAAGAAGGAGTCAATGTCAGAAATGATCACATCGGAGGCACAAAAGCCACTGACAATCCCGCCGAAAGAATTTTTAGCGCCTCCTGGTGATTTCAATCCCACGCTGCTATTATTTTCAGCATCTGTAGTAATGCTGGTGTTATCTAACTTTGGTTACTGGCTTTGGGAATGGCCGCACTGGCTGTGCTTTAGCGTTAACACCATTGCACTGCATTGTGCTGGAACGGTAATTCACGATGCCTGTCACCAATCTGCCCATCGTAACCGGGCGATTAATGCGATGTTAGGGCATGGCAGTGCGTTGATGCTAGCTTTTGCTTTTCCAGTGTTTACGCGGGTGCATTTACAGCATCATGGACATGTCAATGATCCAAAAGACGACCCAGATCATTATGTCTCTACAGGTGGGCCGCTGTGGCTGATTGCAGTGAGGTTTTTGTACCACGAGGTGTTTTTCTTTCAACGGCGACTGTGGCGTAAATCTGAGCTACTAGAATGGTTTATCAGCCGTTTGTTTGTTGGTGTAATTGTTTATATTTCAGTGCAATACCACTTTTTGGGTTACCTTCTCAATTTTTGGTTCATACCGGCTTTTGTCGTGGGGATAGCACTGGGATTATTTTTTGACTATTTGCCCCATCGTCCTTTTGCCGAGCGCGATCGCTGGAAAAATGCTCGCGTTTATCCTAACCCAGTTCTGAATATCCTGATTATGGGACAGAATTACCACTTAGTTCATCATCTGTGGCCTTCTATTCCTTGGTACAATTACCAGCCCAGCTATTACGTTATGAAGCCTCTGTTAGATGAAAAAGGATGTTATCAAACTTCAGGATTGTTACAGAAAAAAGACTTTTTTGAGTTTGTTTATGACATCTTTTTAGGAATTCGGTTTCATCATCACAAGGAATAGAGTTGTTGCGCCAACGCGTCAAAAATTTCTGATTTCAATAACCACACCCGGAGCGATCGTTGCTAAGACACTGTGAACACTGGGTATCAATGGAAGTAAATCAGGGAGGCGATTACTAGACGCTACGAGAACAACGACCGCAACTCCAGTCTGTTGCAAGTTTTGCTGATATCGTAAGTTTTGGTCTGTTGTGACGAGAATCGTGAAACTCTGCTGGATCATCAGTTGCAACAGTTCACCATTCTTTTTGCCTGACCATCCCATCTCCACAACTGTGCGTACCTCATAATCAGTGAGTTCACGCCTCAATGGTCGTGGAACACACTCTATCAAAGAATTCACATAAGCGGTCAGCATCTCCTTTGCTAATTCGAGAGTGGCGTAGGCGCAGCCCGTCGTAGACATCGCTTGCTCACGGCTAACGCTAGGAAAGTGATCTAAAAACTCATCCAGTGAATCACCTGCTTCCAGATAATCGAGCAAGGTTTTGATCGGCACACGAGTACCAATAAAAACAGGAGTTCCCCCCAAAATATCCGGGTCGCTATGAACAATACGCGATGTGGATGTCATATAGCTACCATGTGTACAACAAACTAATTCCGATCCTAGCTCTCGTCGTCTCGGAAATGTCAGTATATATTCCATCGTCCTTTTGCCGAGCGCGATCGCTGAAAAAATGCTCGCGTCTATCCTAACCCAGTTCTTAATATCCTGATTATGGGACAGAATTACCACTTAGTTCATCCACTCTCCGGCGTTAGCAAGTAGTAACTAAGTGAAATTATCCAGAAGCATAACAAGGTTTAAATTGATTCATTTCACTAATTAATTGAATCCCAGCAATAAATTAGAATTGGGGAAAATATATATCCAGGGATAAATAAACCAAAATAGTAAGAGTGGTTGGGCAATGAGACGCAGATCGTGCAAATTCTTCCTAGAGCGCCAAATTTAGAATTGGTGTGGTACGAGAAAGATAATTGTGTCATTTATTTGGGAACACTAAGTACAGAAATTGTTAAGATTTAGTGGGTAAAATAATGATTACAGTAAATATTGCCGGCTATCATCTCAGCGAACAACTCTACAACGGTTCCAGAACCCTTGTTTATCGAGGGCATAGACAGGCAGACTCATTACCTATAGTCATTAAATTGCTAAAAAATCCTTATCCTAGTTTTAACGAACTAGTGCATTTTTACAATCAGTACACCATCGCCAAAAATCTCAACTCACCCCTAATCATCCAAATCTATAGCCTAGAACCCTACCAAAATGGTTATGCATTGATAATGGAAGATTTTGGGGGAATTTCTTTAAAGGATTATTTCACCTGTGTAGAAACATTACATCCAAAGTCTTTACAAGAATTTTTGCCTTTAGCGATCGCTCTTTGCAACGCCTTAGAGATTCTATATCAAAATCACATTATTCATAAAGATATTAAACCCGCGAATATTTTAATCAATCCTGAAACCAAACAAGTAAAATTAATTGACTTTAGTATCGCATCTCTATTACCACGAGAAACTCAAACCCTCATCAATACCAATGTGTTAGAAGGGACACTCGCTTATATTTCCCCAGAACAAACAGGAAGAATGAATCGGGGGATTGATTACCGGACTGACTTCTATTCTTTAGGTATAACTTTCTACGAATTACTCACAGGAGAATTACCATTTCAATCAAGCGACTCAATGGAGTTATTGCATTGTCATATTGCTAAAGCAGCTCCTTTGGTACATGAAATTAACTCACAAATCCCGTCTGTAATTTCGGAGATTGTCAGCAAATTGATGGCAAAGAATGCTGAAGATCGCTATCAAAGTGCATTGAGATTAAAGCATGATTTAGAAACTTGTTGGCATCAACTCCAAGAAACAGATGTGATTAAGAGCTTCCCAATTGCCCAACGAGATGTGTGCGATCGCTTCAGCATCCCTGATAAACTCTATGGAAGAGAAACAGAAATAGAAACCCTACTCCAAGCATTTGAAAGAGTCAGCTTAGGTGCAACTGAAATGATGCTGGTAGCAGGTTTTTCGGGTATTGGTAAAACTGCGGTTGTTAACGAAGTTCATAAACCCATTGTTCGGCAACGTGGTTACTTTATCAAAGGCAAATTTGACCAATTTCAGCGAAATATTCCCTTCAGTGCCTTTGTAGAAGCATTCCGAGATTTAATGGGGCAATTGTTAACAGAAAGTGATCCTCAAATCCAGCACTGGAAAAGCCAAATATTAGCAGCTGTTGGGGAAAATGGACAGGTGATTATGGAAGTCATCCCCGAATTATCAAGAATTATTGGTCAACAACCATCGGCTCCAGAGTTATCAGGAACTACATCACAAAATAGATTTAATTTATTGTTCCAGAAATTTACCCAAGTCTTTACCACTGCTGAACATCCATTAGTGATGTTTTTAGATGATTTGCAATGGGCAGATTCGGCATCGCTAAAGTTAATGCAGCTATTAATGGCTGATACAGGTCATCTTTTTCTAATTGGTGCCTACCGTGATAACGAAGTCAACCCGGCACATCCATTAATGTTGACTTTGAATGAAATCGAAAAAACAACAGCCAAAATTAACACTATTACTTTAGCACCATTGAATCAAGTGCGAGTCAATCAGTTAATTGCTGACACATTTAAATGTGCAGAAAATCTGACATGGACTCTTTCATTATTGGTATATCGGAAAACCGAAGGTAATCCATTTTTTACTACTCAATTTCTGAAAGCATTACATCAAGATAAGCTGATTCAATTTAACTTTGAATTAGGTTGTTGGCAGTGTGACATTACCCAAGTTAATCAGCAAGCACTGACAGATGATGTTGTTGTGTTTATGAGTTTTCAATTACGAAAACTGCCACAATTAACTCAAAATGTATTACAGCTAGCTGCTTGTATTGGCAATCAGTTTGATTTAGCAACTTTGGCAATTGTCTCGGAAGCGTTAGAAATTGAAACGGCTGCTGATTTATGGAAAGCTTTGGAAGAAGGATTAATTTTACCGATTAGTGATGTTTATAAGTTTTACGTCAGCCAAGAAAGTCAAGCAGTTAATCAAAAAATTGCTCAGACTGTTACATACAAATTTTTGCACGATCGCATCCAGCAAGCTGCCTATTCTCTAATCCCAGAAGATAAAAAACAGTCCACTCACTTAAAAATTGGTCAACTACTTTTAAGGAATACTCCTCAAGAGGAGCAAGAAGGGAAAATTTTTGAGATTGTTAATCAATTAAATTTTGGAGAGGCGTTAATTACTCTTCAACTAGAACGAGATCAACTAGCGCAGTTAAATTTGATAGCTGGACGTAAAGCCAAAGGTTCTACAGCCTATAGTGCTGCACTTAAATATTTAACTGTAGCCTTGGAATTGTTAGCATCAGATAGCTGGCATCATCAGTATAATTTGACGCTAGCTTTATATATAGAAATATCAGAAATAGCGTACCTCAGCACTAATTTTGAGCAGATGGATAAGTGGGCTAATGTGGTGCTGCAACAATCTAAAACTCTACTAGATAAAGTAAAAATATACGAAATCAAGATCAGTGCTTTAATAGCACAGAACAAACCATTAGCAGCAGTAAGCCAAGCGCTAGAAGTTCTTAAATTATTGGGGATTTGGTTGCCCGAAAAGCCAAATCAATTGCAGATTTTGCGTGGACTATTAGAAACTAAGTTAGCGTTAGGAGGGAAACGAATTGAGGATTTAATCAACCAGCCATTGATGACTGAAACTAGTAAACTGGCAGCAATGCGTATCCTCGCAAATGCATTTTCGGCTGCTTATTTTGCTGTTCCTGAATTAGTACCACTAATAGTATTTCAACAGGTTAATCTATCAGTCAAATACGGGAATACTTCTGTGTCTACTTTTGGCTACGCTCTTTATGGGCTAATTTTATGTGGGCAATTGGGAGACATTGATGCTGGGTTTGAATTTGGTCAACTTGCTTTAAATTTGTTATCAAAATTGAATGAAAAAGAGTACAAAGCAAAAACGGTAATTATCGTGAATTGCTTTATTATGCATTGGAAAAAACCAGTTAAAGAAATATTACAGCCTTGTAGCAATAATTATCAAACTGCTATAGAAGCTGGAGATTTAGAATATGCTGCTCATTCTATAAATGTATATGCCTACTATTCATATCTGAGCGGTAAAGAATTGATAGAGGTTGACCGAATAATGCAGTTCTCCTGTAATGCTATTGCTCAAGTAAAGCAAGCAACAATTCTTAATTGGATGGAGATATATCAGCAGGCTGTGATCAATTTGCTAGGACGATCTAAAAACCCATACTGCTTAATTGGAGAAGCATATAATGAAGAAATCCAGCTACCATTGCATCAGCAAGCGAATGATAGAACTGCTATCTTCTTCTTGTATTTTAACAAAATTATCCTTGGTTATCTGTTTCAAGAATACCGTCAAGCTGTTGACAATATAGTAATGGCTGAACAGTATTTAGACGGTGTAATTGGGGCTTTAGCTGTTTCACCATTTTATTTATATAGCTCTTTAGCAAAGCTGGCAATGTATCCTTGTGCAACTAATTCAGAGAAAAAAATCATTCTAAAAAATGTAGTTGCTAATCAGAAAAAGATGCAAAAATGGGCACATCATGCTCCAAAAAATCATCTGCATAAATTTTATTTAGTAGAGGCAGAGAAATATCGGATTTTAGGTAAAAATTCTCAGGTAATTGATTATTACGATCGCGCCATTGCGGGAGCCAAAGCTAACGGTTATATCCAAGAAGAAGCTCTAGCCAACGAACTCACAGCTAAATTCTACCTCAACTGGGGTAAAGAAAAGGTAGCTCAAGCATATATGCAAGAAGCTTACTACTGCTATGCCCGTTGGGGAGCAAAAGCCAAAGTTAATCACCTAGAAAAAACCTATCCCCAACTACTCCAACCCATCCTGCAACAGCAACGCAGCAACCTCACCCCCTTAGAAACTATTGCCTTTTGTGGGACTTCTTCATCCACTCACACTTCTAGTACTGACAGCACTAACATTTCCGATACCCTAGATTTTACCTCTGTCCTCAAAGCCGCTCAAGCTATTTCCAGTTCTCTGGAATTAGATCAACTGATTGTTAGTCTGACTCGCATTATCCTCGAAAACTCTGGCGCGAAAAAATCTGTTCTAATTCTTCCCCAAGAGGAGGACATTGCTGTGCGGGGGTTACAGGAGTTAAAGCGAGTGCCTGTTGATACCTGGCAAGTTAGAGCAATTACTTTTATTAATCATGAGGAAATACAAACTACCCTCACCCCACAATCACTCGACAATTGTCAAGATATTCCTATAAATATTATCCATTACGTCAAAAATACCCAACAAACAGTTGTTATAGACAATTGCAAAACAGATATTCCTGGTTTAATTGGGGAATATATGTTGAAACATCAACCACAGAGTGTATTGTGTGTCCCTATTATTAATCAAGGATATTTGGTGGGAATTCTCTACCTAGAAAATAGCTTAACTCAAGGGGTTTTTACTAGCGATCGCCTTTCTGTTTTAAATTTCCTTTGTACTCAAGCTGCGATTTCTTTGGAAAATGCCCAATTATATAGTCATCTCCAAGAGCGAGGAAAGTACCTAAATAGTATTTACGAAGGTGTTGGCTGTTTCATCTTTGTGACTGATGTCCGAGATAATGGTAGGTTTGAGTACACAGGATGGAGTAAATCTTGTGAACTAGCAGTTGGTATATCTGCTTCGGAAGCGTTGGGTAAAACTCCGCAAGAAGTAATAGGTGCTGATCAAGGTGCAGTAGTGGAGCAAAAATATCTGTATTGTTGCCAAACCGGAAAAGCTATCACCTATGAAGAATGTCTAACAATTAATGGCCAGAAAGCTTGGTGGTTAACTACACTCAGTCCATTAAAAAATGAAACGGGCAAAGTTTATCGCATAGTTGGGACAACTATTAATATTAGCGATCGCAAACAAGCTGAAGAAGCGGTAACAGAAAAATCTCAAGCACTCGGAACAGCTTTAGAAGATTTACAACAAGCGCAATTACAAATTGTTCAGAGTGAGAAAATGTCAGCACTGGGTAATTTAGTTGCTGGGATTGCCCATGAAATGAATAATCCTTTGGGCTTTATTTCTGCAAGTCTCAAACAAGCGAAACCTACGATTGCTGAGATTTTTGAACACTTGAAGCTATATCAAGAAGCTGTACTATCACCGAGCGAGGAAATAATTGATCATGCAGAGTCAATCGACCTGGATTATAGTTTAGAAGATTTACCCAAAGTAATTGATGCGATGGTGATGGCGTGCGATCGCCTGAAAAATATCAGCACTAGTTTACGGACTTTCTCCCGTGCTGATAAAGATTACAAAGTGCCGTTTAAAATCCACGAGGGCATTGATAGTACAATTTTGATTCTCAAACATCGCCTCAAAGCCAACGAACAACGTCCCGCCATTGATGTGATAACTGAGTATGGTCATTTGCCCCAAATTGAATGTTTCCCTGGCCAATTAAATCAGGTATTCATGAATATTTTGGCGAATGCCATTGATGCCTTAGAAGAATCGAATAATGGACGCAGTTTTCAGGGAATTCAAGCCAATCCCAACCGCATTATCATTAAAACCACAGTCAAAGATCACCAAATTCAAGTTGCAATTGCTGATAATGGTATGGGGATGAATGAACAAGTTAAACAAAAAATATTTGACCATTTATTTACTACTAAATCTGTTGGTAAAGGAACGGGTTTAGGATTAGCGATCGCCCAGCAAATTATAGTAGAAAAACACAACGGTTCAGTGGTGGTTAATTCTACACTCGGTGAGGGAACCGAATTTGTCATTACCTTACCAATTTTGGCTCCCACTCTGGATTAACGCAGGGCGATCGAATTGCGACATCTCAAACGAAGAGGCAGGGGGAAGGGTTTATGTAAACTGCTCGAAAGTCAATGATTGGAACAATATAGGAATCCGATTTGATTTTTGAGCCAGATTACGAGAAAATGCAGAGTGATACATCTGTCTCACAGCCAACAATGATAAATTAGCATTTAAAAGCCGCAAGACTTCCAGAGAAAATTATCCAGCAAATGCCAATTATTAAAGTCATATCTGCAACTGAAAATAAATACCTTTTTATATAAGCAATGACTCAAAAAGCTACTTTATCTCGATTTGCCTTAGCATTTATTGCAGGCTTTGTATCTGTTTTGCTATTTCATCAAGGCATGTTGGCACTGCTACATGCAGTGAACTTCGCGCCTCGCGCCCCCTATTCAACTACACCGACACAACCATTGGGAATCCCGCAAATTTGGTCAAATGCTTTCTGGGGAGGGATTTGGGGACTGATTTGGATAACGTTCGCGCCTCGCTTTCGACATGATAAAAACTATTGGTTAGCAGCATTATTATTTGGTGCAATTTTCCCGACGCTAGTGGCTTGGTTCGTAGTCGCACCACTTAAGGGTCAGCCTATCGCCGGCGGCTGGAAACTTGCGGGAATAGTGACAGGTTTATTGGTTAATGGTGCTTGGGGCGTGGGAACTGCTGGGTTACTGAGATTATTCTCTAAAGAGCGATTGTTTAACAGCTAAAGTTTTAAGCATCTCTAACCAAACTTACTGTTTATTCAACTCAGCATCAAAAGTCAAATTCCTGTTAAAGAGCATTCGCCTTTGGGGGAAAACTTTTCGATTTATTGAAATTATGCAAAAATTTGAGTTCTGATGCAGTGAGGTCACGCCATTGACCCAATTGTAGGTCATCTAATTGTAAGTGACCTATGCTGACCCTGACCAGTCGCAAAGTCGGAAACCCCACAGCCGCAGTCATCCGCCGTACTTGGCGATTTTTTCCCTCAGTCAAGGTCATTTCTAGCCAAGCTGTCGGTACATTTTTGCGAAATCTAATCGGCGGGGTGCGTTCAGGTAGCTGTGGTTCTTCTGCTAAAAGCCTAATTTCTGCTGGTTGAGTGCGGTAATCTTGAATTTCTACACCTGTTTGCAACTTTTTGATCGCATCTGCATCTGGAATTCGCTCTACCTGTACCCAGTAAGTACGTTTATGTCCAAAACGCGGATGAGCCAGGCGATGTTGCAATTGTCCATCGTTCGTCAACAGCAGCAACCCTTCACTGTCCCAGTCCAAACGTCCCACAGGATACACATCAGGTACATCAATATAATCTTTTAGCGTGCTATGTGTAGGCGCATCTTTTGTAAACTGGCTAAGAACGCCATAGGGTTTGTAAAAAATAATATAGCGGTAATGATTAGTCATTGGGCATTGGGCATTGGGCATTGCTCCATAGTAACTGGTGGTTAAAAGCTTTTGGTTGAAGGGTGTCAGGGGTGCGATCGCCTTTAGTATAGCAATCAAACTATAGGTAGAATTAGCACTTCCAAGAAAATCTAAAAATCTTATCTAAGACTATTGGATTATTTAAGAATAAGCGTTAGACTATTTCCATGAACCTTAGCCAAGGTTTTTGGGAATTAATCATGTCAAAAATTATATACGATGTTATTCAGCGTTTTGAGGTAGAAAACGGCGTTCCTCGTTTGGTTTCAACAAATATCCAGGTGATTGAAGGCGGGGAAGATTTAATGTCTTTGGCTACTAGTATGCTGGATAAACTTGGTTTTTATGACATGTTTGAGGAAAAGCGAACATCTCAATATATAGGATATAAACTTAAAAATCCTACTATAAAGGGAACTAAACGTTATCAACTAGTCTTAGCTCAACGGAAAGATGGCTTATATATTTCTTTACCTCGTGTAGTAGTGGAACCATTTTTATTATCTTTACACATAGAGCATGAATATACATATTATCACGTAGATAATTATTGGGTTTTACCCAGTAATTCGGAGATTTTTTTAGAAGAAATAGCTGATGATGGAGGATTATCTCTAGGAGAGGAAGTTATAGGTTATTTTCATGCTAATTACGTTGAATACGAACTACATCCAGGTTTGGAAGAGAGAGGACTCTGTATCAGTCTAAAGGAGGATCAACTTTTTCCTTATACCTGGCAAGCACATATCAAATCAAGGGAAGTATTAGAAGAATTCATTAGTTACTTTGCCAAAATTATGATGGAGAAATATTAATGACTATCAAGCTAAAAAGACTTGTCAATGCTTATGAAGAAAGGATGCTAGAGTTTTTGCAAACCTGCGTGGATGAAAATTATAAAATTCACACACAGGTTAGCTTATGTCAATTTTGTGAACTAGACAGCAACCTTGATATGGAATTGAGAAAGTTTTTCTTTAGCTCCAGTGTAGACGCTCTGATCACTAATTCTGACTATAAACCTTGTTTAGTTGTAGATTTTCAATCTTCATATCATGATTATCCTGAAGCAAGAGAGCGCGATCGCAAAAAGGCAACTTTACTAGCTTTTGCAGCAGTTCCCTTACTTTATTCACGGATTAAAGACTTTGGATTATTGCATATTTACTCTCAGGATGAAGAAGTAATATTCAATTTATTTACAGGAAACCGACGAGAAAATGCCCAAGCCCTAATTAGAAAATATTGCGAATAATCTTTTCCTTCTGATGCTCGAGTTGCAGCTTGGTAAAGCACAAGATGTTTACACACCAATAGCCATAAATCTCAGCGATGTCTCCGGCTGTAAACTAAGCAAAATTAACAGACTATGATATCGCCTTGGCTCCATTCAATTACTATAAAATATAGAAATTATGATTAGTCGTGATGGTAGCTGGGAATATCTATGAGTAAACCAAACTTTGATGATATGAGCAAGGCAGAATTACGCGCCTACGTCATTGCACACCAAGATGATCAAGAGGCTTTTTACGCATTTGCAGATCGTTTGACGGCAAAACCACCATCTAAGATTTATCCCGCGTCGATGACACCGGAGGAAATGCATCAGGCGATATTAGACATTATTCAACAGAAACAGCAGCGATCGCCAGACTCCGAAAAAACAGCATAAATTTTTAACCCCCTTGCTCCTAGATATAACCAAGGTGGTACACTACATCCATGCTAGGGGTGCCTATATAACCAGGCTGAGATCACACCCTTAACACCTGAGTCTGGGTAATACCAGCGGAGGGAAGCTGTTTATTGAGGGTTTTAATATGCGGACAGAATGGGTTGCTAAACGTCGTGGGCAGAGTAATGTATCTCAAATGCACTACGCCCGCCAAGGTGTTATCACCGAAGAAATGCACTACGTCGCCCAACGGGAAAATCTCCCCGCCGAACTCATTCGTGAGGAAGTAGCGCGGGGGCGAATGATTATCCCAGCTAATATTAATCACACCAATCTAGAGCCGATGTGTATTGGCATCGCTTCTAAATGTAAAGTAAATGCTAATATCGGCGCTTCACCCAACTCTTCCAATCTTCAGGAAGAAGTGGATAAGCTGAATCTGTCGGTGAAGTATGGTGCTGATACTGTGATGGATTTGTCCACAGGTGGCGGTAATTTAGATGAAATTCGCACCGCCATTATCAAAGCTTCGCCTGTTCCCATTGGTACGGTGCCGGTCTACCAAGCTTTAGAAAGTGTCCACGGCACAATTGAAAACCTGACTGCTGATGACTTTCTTCATATCATCGAAAAGCACGCCCAGCAAGGAGTAGATTATCAAACTATCCACGCAGGGATTTTAATTGAGCATTTGCCTTTGGTGAGAAACCGGATCACTGGTATTGTCTCTCGCGGCGGCGGTATTTTGGCGCGGTGGATGTTGCATCACCATAAACAAAACCCGCTTTACACTCACTTCCAGGATATCATCGAGATTTTCAAGAAGTACGATGTCTCCTTCAGTTTAGGCGATTCCTTGCGTCCTGGCTGCACCCATGATGCATCAGATGAAGCACAATTAGCTGAATTGAAAACCCTTGGACAACTAACTCGCAAAGCCTGGGAAGATGATGTACAGGTGATGGTGGAAGGGCCTGGACACGTCCCAATGGATCAAATTGAGTTCAACGTCCGTAAGCAGATGGAAGAGTGTTCGGAAGCACCTTTCTATGTGTTGGGGCCATTGGTGACAGATATTGCTCCCGGTTATGACCATATCACTTCAGCGATAGGGGCTGCGATGGCTGGATGGTACGGTACAGCAATGTTATGCTATGTAACACCAAAAGAACATTTGGGACTACCAAATGCGGAAGATGTCAGAAATGGGTTGATTGCCTACAAGATAGCAGCTCATGCGGCTGATATTGCCAGACATCGCCCAGGGGCAAGAGACAGAGACGATGAACTTTCTAAGGCGCGTTACAACTTCGATTGGAACCGTCAGTTTGAATTATCACTTGATCCAGAAAGAGCTAAGGAATATCACGACGAAACTCTGCCAGCAGACATCTATAAAACTGCTGAGTTTTGCTCTATGTGTGGGCCTAAGTTCTGTCCAATGCAAACTAAAGTTGATGCTGATGCGTTGACAGAATTAGAGAAGTTCTTGGCGAAAGATGCTGTGACTCAAAGCTAACAGATTGTCATATCGAGTTTAGTTGAATACTTATAGCGGTTTTCAAGTGGATGAGATATGGGATAGAACACGCTGTAGGGTAGCACAGATAGCTGTGCTACCTAACCCTATCAACCCAACTAATTACTAGAATGGAATTTGCAGGGTGCTATGGGGCTTTAAGAGGATTTGCCAATTATGCTAACAGAAAAATTTGAGCAATTAAGAGATTTATTTAGAGAAATGGAGCAGGCGTTGATTGCCTACTCTGGGGGCGTTGATAGCACTTTGGTTGCCAAAATTGCTTATGATGTGTTAGGCGATCGCGCTTTGGCTGTAACTGCTGTTTCTCCTTCGCTATTGCCAGAAGAATTAGAAGACGCGAAAATTCAAGCAGCAACTATTGGGATTTCTCATAAGATCGTCCAGACTCACGAGATGGAAAATCCCAATTACACTTCTAACCCTGTCAATCGCTGTTATTTTTGTAAAAGTGAATTGCACGACACTCTCAAACCTCTGGCTTTGCAGTTGGGTTATCCCTATGTGGTTGATGGCGTAAATGCCGATGATTTGCATGATTATCGCCCAGGAATTCAGGCAGCGAAAGAAAGAGGGGCGCGATCGCCTTTAGCAGAAGTTGGTGTCACTAAAGCTGAAGTCCGCCAACTTTCGCAACAACTCGGTTTACTTTGGTGGGATAAACCTGCTCAACCTTGCCTCAGCTCCCGCTTTCCCTACGGTGAAGAGATTACTGTAGCTAAACTGCAACGAGTTGGCAGAGCAGAAGTTTTCCTGCGAAAGCTTAGTTGGCAGAATTTGCGTGTGCGTTCAGAAGGTGATACAGCACGCATTGAATTGCCTCCAGAACAAATCAAAGAGTTTGTCTTGACTATGGATTTACAAAAATTAGTTTCTGCATTTCAAGATTTCGGATTTATCTACGTAACGCTAGATTTAGAAGGTTATCGCAGTGGTAAGTTGAATCAGGTGTTAAATCGGGATGTCTTAGGCGTTAAGCTGTAGCATTTTATTGGACAATTAAATTCTGCTAATTTTCAGCGAATAATGTAGCGATCGCACTATGCAAAATCTAAAATTCTAAGGAGCGATCGCTATCTATTAATAAATATTGTGAATTCTGTCATAATTACACTACTGCTGCTGAAACTATACCCTTCGCCTCTAGCGCAGCTGCAACCCGTAAAATTAACGCTTCATTATATGGTGCTGCTATCAATTGTACACCCAAAGGTAAGGCATTTAAACGCTGAATTGGTACTGATAAAACGGGTAAACCGATAAAAGATAATGGTTGAGTAAATAGACCCAAATGAGGACGGACAAGAATTTCTTCACCATCCAAAATCATAGTTTGTTGATTAATTAGCGGTGCAGAAATTGGTGTAGTTGGGGCGAGAATTACATCGACATTTTGAAAAACTTCTCGAATGCGATCGCGATACCATCTTCTAAAGCGTTGTGCTTGCAGATACCAGCTACTAGGGATTAATGCCCCAGCCAAAAAGCGATCGCGTGTAGCGGGGTCAAAATCTTGAGGACGCGATTGCAATTTGTCCAAATGCAGATTTGCACCCTCACTAGCTGTAATCACAAATGCTGCTGCACGGGCGCGGTGTGCTTCCGGTATTGTCACATACTCTGTGACATTCAAAGCATCAGCTACCTTTTGCACTGCTGCTAAGGCTTCCGGTTCTGCACCTTTGGTAAAATAATCACCAGCAATGGCAATTCTGATTGCAGAGATATCTTGCTTTTGTGGTAAAACCAATTCAGGAGAACGTTTTGTACAAATTGGATCGCGATCGTCTTTCCCCTGAAGCACATCAAACACCGTAGCTATATCCTGCACCGAACGAGCAAAAGATCCGATATGGTCAAAACTGCTAGAAAATAAAGCTACTCCAGCACGAGATAACCTTCCATAGGTTGGTTTAAAACCAAAAACGCCACACAAAGCAGCCGGAACGCGAATCGAACCATTAGTATCAGAACCCAGCGTCAACGGTACCAACCCAGCAGCAACAGCCGCCGCCGAACCACCCGATGAACCCCCAGCTACTCGCTGTAAATCATGAGGGTTGTGAGTAGCACCGTAATGGGAGTTTTCCGTCACAAACCCATAGGCGTATTCATCCATATTCAAAGCGCCAACTAGCACAGCACCCGCTTGTTTCAGCTTGGCTACTGCGGTTGCATCTTGGGTAGCTGCTGGGTTTTCCGCATTAATTTTTGACCCCGCCAGAGTTGTTAAACCAGCAATATCGAAGAGATTTTTCACTGCAAAAGGCACACCAGCAAGGGAACCAGGGTTATTACCTTGAGCAATTTCCCGATCAATGCGTGCTGCATCCAGCAAAGCAGTTTCAATAGTTACAGCCGTGAAACAGTTGAGTTGATGATCACGCGCTGCAATTTGTGCTAATGCAGCTTTGGTAACTTCCAGTGCGCTAACTTTACCTTCACGGACAGCAGTTGCTATTGATACAGCGTCATTCATGGTTCAAAAACTGGTGCAGCTTCAACTTCTTCTGGTAATGGAAAAGAGTTTACTAATTGTGCGATCGCTTTAATTCTCTCAAAATTTGCCACCACACCATCACGATACTCATCTCTTAACTGTAAATCCAATAATAACGCCATTTGATCAACATACACACCCACATCAAACTCTTGACTTATCATCTTCCTCTACATCCAAATTCATCTTTCGATTCAGCAAAGCCCATTTTTTCATAATTTTACGTAAGTTTTGTACCCAAATACGATATTGAAGTACCCAAATACGATATTGAAGTACCCAAATACGCAATTGAAGTACCCAAATACGCAATTGGAGTACCCAAATACGATATTGAAGTACCCAAATACGCAATTGAAGTACCCAAATACGATATTGAAGTACCCAAATACGATATTGAAGTACCCAAATACGATATTGAAGTACCCAAATACGATATTGGAGTACCTAAATACGGTATTGGAGTACCTAAATTCGATATTGGAGTACCCATTTATAATTAATGCTTAATTCGTTAGCTGAAATTTTAAGCATTTGTGATGAATGAGTACGCGATCGCGATAAATGGGCGTTGCTGAATTGAATTATGAAATTTCAAAATCGACTATTTAAAACTCTTACCGACGTTGCTGATTGCGGTATGAAAACGATTGTGTGTTGCAGTGAAAATCCTTGTAGAGACGTAGCACTGCTACGTCTCTATAGGAATCATATTTGATTTCTGAAAAAATCTCGGTAGTAATGTTGCAAAAAAAATTGTAGGTTGGGTGGAGGCTTTGCGTAACCCAACATCCTGATAATGAGTTGGGTTGCGCTCCGCTCCACCCAACCTACGTCTACGTCTAATGCACTATTTTAGCCTAGAGGGTTCACTACGTACATTTCAAAAATCAAATACTAGTCCTATACATCCAAATTCATACCTCGATTCAGCAACGCCGGCGGTTTGTTATTCTAAATTTATAACTTCTTGCGGTAACTCAAAAAAACCATCTTCCCCAGCTTCAAAATCAATCACCTGATATACAGCATCAATATTTAATGCACCATAAATGTGAGGAAATAATTCGCCTCTTTCAGCCTCCTCATAACGAATTTCAGCTTGAACTCGATCGGAATCAATAAGAAGCAGTACTAATTCTTTTTGATTGAAAAAAAACTTATTTGCAACTTTGACGATTTGCGTTGACTTTGAACAATGAATAAAGCCTTCAGTATCGAGTGAATCAGCGCGATAGCTGCCCAAATCTTTTGCTTGTTCCCATTGTTGGCGATTAGCGATGTGGAAGATAGTATTCATGTTGCCTGTACCATTTTACGAAGATCATCTAAAGGTGATTCGGGTTCATTAGGATTATCAGGATAAAATTCTAACACTACAGTAATGTTAAGTTTGCCAGCTTCTTTTTGCATGAATGGAGAAATAATTTCTGTAGATGCTTTTATTCTGAGTTTTCCTGATTGCCACCTTGTAGAGCCAACTCTGAAAACTTCACAGTTTATGCCTTCAGTAGAAGATTGCCATGTGATATCTTCAACTTGAAAATTTACTTCGTTTATACACAGCTTGTGAAAAATTCCTGAAACTGAAAAATCACCATGATGTTCGTGTAATTTTGTACGAAATTTTTGACTAAAGTTTTCAGATATCAATTCTTTGAATCTGCTAACGATATATGTCTCTTTATTAAATAACAAAACATCAGCATCAAAGTCTAATAGTTGGCATATCTTGTTCATGTTAATCCTAGTAGTCAATGTAAATTAAGAAGTGTCCGCATGATAATTTAAACTAATCAATTATTATAATTCGCAATTATTAACATCAATTCAGTGATAATACTGCTATTTAAGTAGCCAAAAATAATCGCTCTACAACATTATCTTTAAAATCTCACGCAGAGACGCTGAAAAAAAACTTTGCGCCTTTGCGCCTTTGCGCGAAATAATCCTTTTATAAATTAGGCGGAATACAAACATCCGGCGCACACAACCCAGAAAATTGCAGCGTTGTCACCTCAAAAGTTTCCAAATTTACACGTCGAATAACATGATTATTAGTATCAGCAATATATAGATATGAACCCACAGCACTCAATCCCGAAGGTTCAAAAAACCGAGTATTTTTACCTTGACCATCTTGTAAACCAGCAGAACCATCTCCCAAAACTGTTTGACAATTTCCACTGGAACTAACTAATTTAATTTTATGATTATAGGTATCTGCCACCCACACATAATTGTGATCATATTCCACTCCTAAACAATGCTGCAAACGGACATCTTCACCCTCTCCATCAACATCCCCAAAGCCAAATAAACCCCCACTACCGCAAATGGTTCGCACTTGGTACGGTTCCACAATTCCAACACCACGAATTGAGCTAACTTCACTGTCAGCAATATATAATTCTTTTCCATCCGTGGTGATACCGCTAGGTTGAGCAAAAGCAGATTCGGTAAGTGAACCATCAACACAAGCTTCTGCACCAATACCAGCATAGGTTTTAACAATGCCCGTTTCCAAATCCATTTGCCAAATTTGATGTGGCCCAGCCATTGCAATAAACAGGGTATTTCCCACTTTTACTAAATCCCAAGGCGAATTTAGCGCAGTTTGTAAACCAGCACCGCCATGAGGACGGATATTATGGCTTTGTTTACCAGTTCCCGCAATAGTCTCCACTACTTGGCGCTTCAGATCAACTCGCCGCAGGGCATGATTTTCTGTATCAGCAACATAAAGAATCTGATTTTCAGCATCAAACGCCATTCCCTGTGGTGCAAAAAACTGCGCTTTGTTGAAAGAACCATCAGTTAAGCCAGATTTTCCAGTACCAATCAAGTGCAAAATTTCGCCGTCAAAGTTACTCATGACTAGGCGGTGATGTCCAGAGTCAGCAATGAACAAACCCACTGGAGTAGCTAAGACTTTACCAGGAAAAGCCAAGGGTGTAATTAATGGTTGGCGCTGTTTTTCTAAAGTCAAACTGAACTCTTGAAAATTAATTGTGCCTTTCTCGCGGTGTTGCTGAATTAACTTTTGAATCAATTCGTCTAAAGTGTCACGGCTTCCTTCACCAGAAATCTGGCCAATCACGTAACCTTCTGGGTCGATAATTATCAAGGTAGGCCAAGCACGGACAGCATACTCTTCCCAAACTCGAAAGCCGTCGTCAACTACAACTGGATGTTCGATGTCGTAGCGGAGGATAGCTTGACGAATGTTTTCTATTTCTTTTTCGTTATCAAATTTGGCAGAATGGACGCCGATAACGGTAAGGCTATCTTTATATTTTTGTTCTAAATATTTCAGGTTTGGCAGAATATGCAGACAATTAATACAGCAGTATGTCCAAAAGTCTAAAATTATAACTCTACCTTTAAGTTGCTTAATAGACAAAGGTTTATCGGTGTTGAGCCAAGAGTAATTTTGTGGTAATTCTGGCGCTCTGACACGGGGAATCATAAAGTATACTTTGCTCTTAGAGGATATTTATACCAATTTTCTGAAATAGACTAATGAAAAATAATGATATATTAACGTGTATTGCTACTAGAGACTTAGACAAAATCAAACCGGAGTTTAATTCCAGGAGAGTTAGATATTTAGCCAGTAAATATGAAGTTAGAAACACGAAACATATTATTACAAGCTTATGTACAATTACAAGAAATCATTGATGAGTTGTATAAAGCTCATAACAGAGCAATAGCAAACAATGATTTTGATGATGCTAGCTTGTTGGCTAGTAGAGCAGATAAACTTTATGAAGAAGCAGAAAATTTGGAAATTGTGATTTCAGAACAGGAGCAAAGATGAAAACAATTGAAGAATTAAAGACTCGTATTAAGGAACTCAGTAAACTAGCTGTTGATCTCAGGCAAAAGGCATCTGAAGTGTATTTAACTAACCAAGAGCAAGCCAAACAGTTTAGGCAACAGGCAAGAGAAGCTAGCAAGCGCTGCCAAGTATTGATACAAGAGTTAAAACGCCAATAAGTATAAACTATAAGTGATTTGAGCGTGTATCTTTTGTGAAAGAATTTGACAAACTAACTACTATTGAGTTATCAGCTTGGGTACAACAAGCTAAAATCCAGGCTGAAGAAGGACGAGTTTGCGATCGCATCCCGCAATTAGCTTTAGCTGATCCTGGTTGGTTTGCAGTTCACATCTGCTGTGAATCGGGGCAAACTATCAGCCTGGGCGATACCGCTTGTATATTCCCCTTGATGAGTGCCATTAAACCATTTTCTTTACTTTATCTGCTAGAACATTTTGATGCAGAGACGGTTTTTGGATGGGTTGGGGTTGAAGCATCGGATGCACCCTTCAATTCTTTAGAACAACTCATTGCCGATCGCGGACGCCCCCGAAACCCCATGATTAATAGTGGGGCAATTACCCTGGCTGATAAATTACCAGGAAAGGACGCTAGCCAACGCACTCAGCAATTTTGTCAATGGCTCAATCAATTAGCAGGTTGTCAACTAAGGTTAGATGAGGTCATGTTAGCTTCAGTGCGACTGACACGCTCAACAGCCAATCAAGCGATCGCTAATTATCTTATCGAAATCGGACATCTAGAAAATATTGAAACAGCACTTGACACCTACGAGCAAATATGCTGCCTATCTGGGCGAGTTGAAGATTTAGCTCTGCTGGGAAAACTCCTAGCTTGTGAAAGCGATTGTTTATCAGCACAAAACCGCCGGATTGTCAACGCTGTAATGTTAACTTGTGGACTATATGAAGCTTCTGCCGAGTTTGCATTCAAGATTGGTCTACCGATGAAATCAGGGATTGGTGGTGGACTACTCGCAATAGTACCAGGAGAGGGAGCGATCGCTTGCTACAGTCCAGCCTTGGATAATATCGGAAATCCTGTAGGAGCGATCGCATTTGTTGAGGCTTTAGCGCAAGAGTTACAGTTAAGCATCTTCGGATAAATGCTGCTTTTAACAATTAGTGATTACGAATTACGAATTACGTTAGCGTAGCGTTAGCGAGTCTTCTCCCAAGGGGAGACGCCAAAGGCGAACGAGCGTCATTACGAATTAATTTTATGCTCAATCCACAAAAGCTACCATTTCTAGAGTCTATTGGTTGGCAGCTAAAAAATGTATATCAAATGAGTGAAAAAGAAATTGTTCAATTGTATCAACGCAATTGGCATCATCAAACTACCTTCAAAAACTTAAAACAAGAAGAAAAGGATTTTGTTCATTATTTAGCAAAAAAATATAACTCTTGGATATTACCGGATTTTGAAATGTTTCATCTCGATCATCACAATAATATAATTAAAATACTTAATGCTTTCAATCCAGAAGTTTTCAAAAAAGCTTCTGCATATTTTGGCGGTGGTACACTCTTGGCGTTAGACTATGATGAATACAGGCTTAGTAAAGATATTGATTTTCTCTTCCCTTATGGAACTGAAAATTACAGGTATTTAAGAAATTTGATTTACGACGAAGGAATTATAGCATTCTTTCAAAGAACAACAGATATCGAATTAGGTGAACCTACAATAAATCAATATGGTATTCGTTTCCCTGTTGTAGTCAATGAAACAACTATTAAAATAGAAATTGTAGCCAGTGGTATTTTTACTTTAGACCCTCCTATTTATCCTGAATGGACAAAAATACCTTGTCTAAGTATAAGCGATAGATTTACATCAAAACTAATGGCTAATGCTGACCGATGGAACGATTCAAGTACACAATCTAGAGATTTAATTGATTTAGCAATATTGCGTGTAAATAACGAAATACCCGCACGTGCGATCGCTAAGGCTGAAGAAAGCTACGAAGTAAAAAAGCCATTAGTTAAAGCTATCAATAATTTTACTGAAAAAGAAAGATATAGAGATAAATGTTTTCAGGAGTTAAACATACCTGAAGAAAAATTTCCAATAATAATGGATGGAATAAATTGGCTTCTTGTTGACTTTGAATCTATGAATTAAAGGAATTTAAAATGCAATCATCACTACCATTATCTGACCATGTGATAAATCTTGCATTAGCATTGGTAGGGGAATAGATTGACTCCTAGCTTTGGAAAATAGCCGTTTCTCAACACAAAACCGCCGGATTGTCAACTTGTGGACTATATGAAGCTTCTGCCAAGTTCGCAGTTAAGATTGGTCTGCCGATGAAATCAGGGATTGGTGGTGGACTACTCGCAATAGTACCAGGAGAGGGAGCGATCGCTTGCTACAGTCCTGCCTTAGATAATATAGGAAATCCAATAACGGGGCTTGTCTTCGTGGAGTCTTTATCACAAAAGTTACAGTTAAGTATTTTTAGGTAAATCCTGCTTTTAACAATCCGTAATTACGAATTACGAATTACGAATTACGAATTAGTTGAATGGGGAGAGAAATGATAAATTCTGTACCATTACCCACCTCAGATTTGCACATTAGTCGTCCTCCATGTTTCTCGACTACAATCTGATGACTAATCGAAAGTCCCATACCAGTGCCAACGCCTCTGGCTTTAGTAGTAAAGAACATCTCAAAAATTCTTTCTTGCATGTCAGATGCAATACCCGAACCGTTATCAGCAATGCGGATAACTACCCAGTTTTTATCTTGAAGTTCAGTAGCGATCGTAATTCGTGGGTAGTCTTGACTGTTATGCTCTTCTTCCAATGCGTCAAGCGCATTGTTGATAATATTCATGAACACTTGATAAAGCGAGCTAGAAAAACCTTCAACGCTGGGAATATTGCCGTACAACCGCTCAATCGTAATCCCCTTTTTGATGCGGCTATTGAGGATGAGTAACGTACTCTCAATGCATTCGTGCAGATTGACTGCATGAGCTTCTGCTTCATCTAGGCGAGAAAAGTTTTTCAGGCTTAAGACAATTTGCCGCACACGATCAGCGCCGAACTTCATCGACTGCAAAAGTTTGGGTAAATCTTCTTCCACAAATTCTGTATCAATTTCTGTAGCGTAGGCTTCTACTGCTAGAGGTGGATTAGGCACTTCTTGGCGATAGGTTTGTAGCAATGCTAATAAATCGTCTACGTGTTGAATAGCAGGATCTAAATTGCCGTAGATAAAATTTACCGGATTATTAATTTCATGGGCAATGCCAGCTACCATTCGTCCTAAGCTAGACATTTTTTCACTTTGGAGCAATTGAGCTTCTTGCATTTGCTGCTGACGAAAGGCGGCTGCTTGCTGTTCTTCCAGTAGACATTTAACCCTGTGCAAAACCTGGTTAAAAGCAGTAGCAAGTATCCCAATTTCATCTGTAGTTATGACAGGTGCTTGCACATCAAAGTTAGATTCTTTGGTGACTCGCTGCGCCATATTCGTCAGCACTTTGATGGGATAGGTAATGGTTCGACTTGTAAACAAAGCTAAAATAGTAGCAATCAAAACTGACAACAGGATGCTGGCAGCCATGATTTGAATCCGCATTTGTGCTGCTGTCTTTGATGTCGTCGTCGCTGCTTTTAAGTCCTCATAAGAAGCATCAATGATGGTGATCAGTTCATCAGAGATGCCATCAAACTTAAGTGCTAACTCACTGTTGGTAAATTTTAACAGTCGTTGTTGGGCGATCGCAATTTTATTGTCAGTTAAAGGCGATAGATCAATTTGCTCAAATAGTTCCTCAAGTTGATCAATATAAGTTTGTGGTATACCTTCATAAGTTTTTAGAAGCAAGGGAATATTTTCACCGTGCTTTTCCTTCGCATAATTAGCAGTTTTAATGTAGTCTTTGATTTCAGACCAAACCTGCTCAATTTCAGCTATATGCACAATAATATGTTTGTATTCATCCTTATATAAGTCTGGGTTCGCTGCCAAGGGAATAAGTTGCTGTTGGTGCGTCCGGGTTTGAAGGATACCTGCCTGGAGGCGATGAAGCAAATTAAGTTCTCTAAAAGCGTTTTCTTGCTGCTGCAAAGCTTGTCCTTGATAGTAGTCTCCAAGGATTAACCCAATCGTAGTTCCTAAAATTCCAACACTGAGGGCAACAGCATAGCCACATTTAATCTTATTACCAATACTCAAACCATTGGTAACTCGTATAAACCACCCTCTTCGGCTCGATTCTCCGACGGCGATATCGCCGGAAACTGGCACAAAATCTGAACCTTGAGTTTTGGAAGCCATAGTAATTCTAAGTAAGAAATAAGAGTCAATTCTTACTTAGAATTCCCTAGTTGTTCAGCAAAAGCAACAATTTTGCAACTTTGTGACTTCTATATTACTGAGTTCTATGACGGTGAAGAAAGTGAGTTATTTCACTTCTCCTTTTTCGGATAACGGGGTTGATTCAGGAGTTGGTGTCACCTCTGGCTCTAATTCTGGTTTAGTTTCTGCTGATGGCGCAATTGTTTCTGGTGCTGGAGACTCAATAATCTCTGGCAAACTAGGAGATGGCGTAACTGATGGCTGTGAGGTGGGTATCTTATCCGCCCGACGGTTGAAAAATCCGCCCAATCTTGGTTTTGTTGACTGAGGCGCGATGTTTTTAGGTAACGGCGTTGATTCAGGACTTGGCTTTACCTCTGGCTGTGGTTCTGATGCCGGAGACTCAATAATTTCTGGTAATGTCGGGGACAACCGGGGAGATGGCGCAGCCGTTGGAACTTCCAATTTTGGCTGTGTTTGGAATTCTTCTGGAACTTTAGTTTTAGGAATGGGCTGTTTTTCTACCTTTGGTTGGATTTGGGGAGTTTTTTCAACGGACGGCGTGGGTGTAGATGTTGTAAATTTATAATTCGGGTCTACAATGCCACGCACCTCATCTGCTGTGAGTTCTCCTCTGGTAATTCTCGACAAAGTATCTTTACCCTTTGGCTGGTAGTCAATCAGTCTAACTGTGATATTAAAGGCATTTTTGAGAGGATTTCCCTGATTATCAAGAAATTCCAGTTTTACCCAGTTTTTTCCAGGTTTAAAGCCCTTGAGGTAAACTGCTTGCCAGCGATCGAAAATAAAGCTTTCACCATTGATTGTGACGCGGATGCGCCAATCACTAAATTCTTCGTTGTCCTTTTCTTTACCCACCAGATGTAAGGGGGCGTTAGTTAGATAAAAGTCCAGTAAGATTGGTTCTGCTCCATAGCTGCTTTGAGGACGGCTATAGGTTAGCAGAGGTAAGTTGGGATTTGGGTTATTGTCGTCGGTTTTGGTGAAGACGTGAAACGTTGTCTGGGCATAAGCGCCTTCATTTTTAAAGCTTTCATGCCAAGGACGGGAGGCAAAGACGCGCAGGGTATGAGTACCTAAAGACAAGTCTGGCAAAACCAAGGGCTGATTCAGGTCGTAAACAGGTATATAAGGTTGATTATCCAGAATTACGTGTAGATGGGGCCCTAGTTGTAATTGGGGGTCTTTAAATATTGGTAGATCCTTAACCTGAAAGCTGGTTGTGACTTTGTTATCTTGGAGAACTTCATCAGGTCGTGGAGTAACAATTGTCACTTGTGGCTGATAGACTTCCAAAATTGGACGCAGTTCTTGAATAACATTTGGTGGGGAAACTTCCGAAAATTGCTTTGAAATTTGAGAAATCTGTGGAGAGTTTTCTCTATGGCCAATAGATACTTCCTGGCTCACAGCTTTCTCGCCACAACTGGTTAAGCTGCATACCAACACCAATGTCATTATCCACCTGAAAATCGGAAACTCCTTAGGGAGGAGCTTTTCTAAGACCTTCTTCTGCCACGAGTTCATGCGTTGCACCCAGTAATAGTCTTCGACAATTGACAGATTATTTTGGCTCAAACTGTCCATCTGGAACTATAGCTGTTTCCAGCCTAAAAGGTGAAATCTGCCTCACATCCCATAAGTTTTTCTGTGTATCTCAGGAAATTTTCAAAGAAGTCATATTGTTTACAGCTTTTTACTTGTAAAAATTGAAATATGACACAAATATTCACAATCAACAGCACAAAAGCTGGAATGCTGGCTACATCCAGTAAGACCAGAAATTTTACGAATTGTTATCCTTTGTAAAATAAATGAATAATCTATTGACTTTTGGACAAATAGTTTAGAGTTAAAAGCCCGATGAGGCAGGAATTGTAGCAATATTTGAGCAAGTTTGAATTATTGTTAAAATATCTCCACCAATGTACAAGTGAAGACTCTATAATTCAACGAGAAACAACTATCCACATAGGTCTTCATCGCGGCTTCAGTAAAATTCTGGAGTGTGTGGTAATGGTTAACTTTGTGGTATACATGATTCCTCATTACTTATCAAGAGAGGAGGTCAAATGACAATAAGTCCTCCGGAGCGAGAGGAAAAGAAGGCAAGAGTAATCGTTGATAATGACCCGGTTCCTACCTCATTTGAGAGATGGGCACAACCTGGACACTATGACAGAACCTTAGCCAGAGGCCCCAAAACCACCGCATGGATTTGGAACCTGCACGCACTCGCCCATGATTTTGATACACATACAAGCGATTTAGAAGACATCTCCCGCAAGATATTCTCAGCCCACTTTGGCCACTTAGCCATAGTGATGATTTGGTTGAGCGGGATGATTTTTCACGGCGCGAAGTTTTCTAACTACGAAGCTTGGCTAACCGACCCGTTGAACGTTAAGCCTAGTGCCCAAGTCGTTTGGCCAATTGTTGGACAAGACATTTTAAACGCCGATGTTGGCGGTGGTTTCCACGGGATTCAAATCACCTCCGGTTTGTTTCAAGTATGGCGTGGCTGGGGTATTACCAACTCCTTCCAGCTTTACGTCACTGCGATCGGTGGCTTGGTATTAGCAGCCTTGTTCCTATTTGCTGGCTGGTTCCACTACCACAAACGCGCTCCTAAACTGGAATGGTTCCAGAATACGGAGTCGATGCTGAATCATCACTTATCAGTATTGTTAGGTTGTGGTTCCTTGGGATGGACAGGTCACTTAATCCACGTGTCCAATCCGACCAACAAGCTTTTGGATGCAGGTGTTGCTCTCAAAGACATCCCCTTGCCCCACGAGTTCATCTTGAACAAAGACTTGTTGACCGAGCTGTATCCTAGCTTTGCTGCTGGTTTAGCACCCTTCTTCACCTTGAACTGGGGTCAGTATGCTGACATCCTTACCTTCAATGGCGGTCTGAACCCAGTAACAGGCGGCTTGTGGATGACTGACATAGCTCATCACCACTTAGCGATCGCAGTTCTGTTCATTATTGCTGGTCATCAATACCGTACCAACTGGGGTATTGGTCACAGCATTAAAGAAATTCTAGAAAACCACAAAGGGCCCTTCACTGGTGAAGGTCACAAAGGTCTCTACGAAAATCTGACAACATCTTGGCACGCTCAGTTGGCTACTAACCTGGCCTTCTTGGGTTCGCTGACCATCATCATCGCGCATCACATGTACGCGATGCCCCCCTATCCATATTTGGCAACTGACTACGCTACGCAGCTGTGCATCTTCACCCACCACATGTGGATTGGTGCATTCTGTATAGTCGGCGGTGCGGCTCACGCTGCCATCTTCATGGTGCGGGATTACGATCCGGTTGTAAATCAAAACAACTTACTGGATCGGGTGATTCGTCACCGGGATGCAATTATTTCCCACCTCAACTGGGTGTGTATTTTCCTCGGCTTCCATAGCTTTGGACTATACATCCACAACGACACAATGCGTGCCTTGGGGCGTCCCCAAGACATGTTCTCTGATACGGCAATTCAGTTGCAGCCAGTATTTGCTCAGTGGGTGCAAAACATCCACACCTTAGCTCCTGGTGGCACTGCTCCCAATGCCCTAGAACCCGTTAGCTATGCTTTCGGCGGTGGGATTTTGGCTGTAGGCGGTAAAGTAGCGATGATGCCCATTGCTTTGGGTACGGCGGACTTCTTAATCCACCATATTCACGCATTCCAAATCCACGTTACCGTCTTAATTCTGCTCAAAGGTGTATTGTTTGCCCGTAGCTCTCGTCTGATTCCAGATAAAGCAAACCTGGGCTTCCGCTTCCCCTGCGACGGTCCTGGCCGTGGCGGTACTTGTCAAGTGTCTGGTTGGGATCACGTATTCCTCGGACTTTTCTGGATGTACAACACAATATCCATCGTAATTTTCCACTTTAGCTGGAAGATGCAATCGGATGTCTGGGGAACGGTAGATGCAGCCGGGAATGTGACTCACATCACTGGTGGTAACTTTGCCCAAAGTGCTATTACCATCAATGGTTGGTTGCGCGACTTCTTGTGGGCGCAAGCTTCACAAGTCATAAATTCCTATGGCAGCGCCCTATCTGCCTATGGACTCATGTTCTTAGGCGCTCACTTTGTCTGGGCATTCAGCTTGATGTTCCTGTTCAGTGGTCGTGGCTACTGGCAAGAACTGATTGAGTCCATTGTTTGGGCGCATAACAAACTGAAAGTAGCACCAGCAATTCAGCCTCGCGCTCTGAGCATTATTCAGGGTCGAGCTGTCGGGGTAGCTCACTACCTCTTGGGAGGAATCGCCACTACTTGGGCATTCTTCCATGCACATATCCTTTCAGTAGGGTAGCAATCAGCAGAATTTTGGATTTGAGATTTTAGATTTTGGATTGAATCTAAAATCTAAAATTCAAAATCCAAAATTGAACTGGTACTTGATGGCTAAAGGTCAGAGGATTTATTTAACCTATGGCGACAAAATTTCCCAAATTTAGCCAGGATCTCGCGCAGGACCCGACGACTCGTCGGATATGGTATGCGATCGCTACAGGCAACGATTTTGAAAGCCATGATGGCATGACCGAAGAAAATCTTTACCAAAAGATTTTCGCAACTCACTTCGGTCATTTGGCAATCATCTTCCTGTGGGCATCCAGCCTCCTGTTCCACGTAGCCTGGCAAGGTAACTTTGAACAGTGGATTAAAGATCCCCTTCATATCCGTCCCATCGCCCACGCGATTTGGGACCCCCACTTTGGTAAACCAGCTATAGAAGCTTTTACCCAAGGTGGCGCTAGTAATCCTGTTAACATTGCTTACTCTGGTGTTTACCACTGGTGGTACACCATCGGTATGCGGACAAACACCGAACTGTACACCGGTTCACTGGGTTTGTTGTTGTTGGCAGCAGTGTTCTTATTTGCTGGTTGGTTGCACTTACAACCCAAGTTCCGTCCTAGCCTTTCTTGGTTTAAGAGCGCTGAACCCCGGCTGAATCACCACTTGTCAGCTTTGTTTGGTGTTAGTTCTTTGGCTTGGGCTGGTCACTTGATTCACGTTGCTATCCCCGAATCTCGTGGACAGCACGTAGGTTGGGATAACTTCCTATCCACCCCCCCCCACCCAGCAGGTTTGGCACCTTTCTGGAGTGGTAACTGGGGTGTTTACGCTCAAGACCCTGACACAGCTGGTCATATATTTAGTACTTCCACTGGCTCAGGTACTGCGATTCTGACTTTCTTGGGTGGCTTCCATCCTCAGACAGAATCCTTGTGGCTGACTGACATGGCGCATCACCACTTAGCGATCGCAGTACTATTTATCGTTGCCGGTCACATGTACCGGACTAACTTCGGAATTGGTCACAGCATCAAAGAAATGCTGAACTCCAAGTCCGGTTTAGTACCTGGTACCAAGAGTGAAGGTCAGTTCAACCTGCCTCACCAAGGTCTGTACGACACGATCAACAACTCCCTGCACTTCCAACTGGCTTTAGCCTTGGCAGCTCTGGGAACCATCACCTCCTTAGTGGCGCAGCACATGTACGCCCTGCCTCCTTACGCATTTATTGCTAAGGACTACACAACACAGGCAGCGCTTTACACCCACCACCAGTACATTGCAGTTTTTCTGTTGGTTGGTGCATTTGCACATGGTGCGATCTTCTTAGTGCGCGACTACGACCCCGAACAAAACAAGGGCAACGTCCTTGATCGCGTGTTACAGCACAAAGAAGCGATCATTTCCCACCTCAGCTGGGTATCGCTATTCTTGGGCTTCCACACCTTGGGTCTATACGTTCACAACGACGTAGTAGTTGCTTTCGGTACACCTGAAAAGCAAATCTTGATTGAACCGGTATTTGCCCAGTTCGTTCAAGCTGCTCACGGTAAAGTACTCTACGGCTTAGACACCTTGTTGTCTAACCCCGATAGCATTGCCTACACAGCCTACCCCAACTACGGCAACGTTTGGTTAAGCGGCTGGTTAGATGCCATCAACTCTGGCACTAACTCCCTCTTCTTGACAATTGGCCCTGGCGACTTCTTGGTACACCATGCGATCGCTTTGGGTCTGCACACCACCACCTTGATCTTGGTCAAAGGTGCTTTGGATGCCCGTGGTTCTAAGCTGATGCCCGATAAAAAGGACTTCGGCTATGCCTTCCCTTGCGACGGCCCCGGTCGTGGCGGTACTTGCGACATCTCAGCTTGGGATTCCTTCTATCTGTCTCTGTTCTGGGCATTGAATACAGTAGGTTGGGTAACTTTCTACTGGCACTGGAAGCATTTAGGTATTTGGCAAGGCAACGTTGCTCAGTTCAACGAAAATTCTACATACCTAATGGGCTGGTTCCGTGATTACCTCTGGGCTAACTCCGCTCAGTTGATTAACGGATACAATCCCTACGGCGTGAATAACCTGTCTGTCTGGGCTTGGATGTTCCTGTTTGGACACTTAGTTTGGGCTACTGGCTTCATGTTCTTAATCTCCTGGAGAGGTTACTGGCAAGAGTTGATTGAAACCCTTGTTTGGGCACACGAACGTACTCCTCTAGCTAACCTAGTTCGCTGGAAAGACAAGCCCGTGGCTCTGTCTATTGTTCAAGGTCGTGTAGTTGGTCTAGCTCACTTCACTGTTGGCTATGTCTTAACCTACGCCGCATTCTTGATTGCTTCTACTGCTGGTAAGTTCGGTTGATCCGGCTGCTAGTTTTGTAAAGAATAAAAATCCCCTGCCGTAAGGCAGGGGATTTTTTGTTGAGAAAAATAAAGAAAGGGCAGGCAAGATGTCCACTCCATAAGAAAAATTACATTAAGGAGTGCTGAGTGCTGTTAGCGGATAGCTATGGTTTAGCCCGTACCGAGTTGGGAATCTCACTTCTTCACTCAGAACTCGGAACTCGGAACTGTTTTTGCCCCATGCCCCTAAACCATTGAAGCTGTTTGTTTAGTACAGGTGGGGTCAACAGGCAATGGTTGAGCGGCTTTCAATACCGCATCCAGCAACCCTGGAAATAGCACCTCTAAATCTTCACGCCGCAGGATGTTGATGTGATGTGTCCCTTCTTTCCGTGTCAAGACTACCCCCGACTTTCGCAAAATCTTGAAGTGATTGGACATGGTAGACTTGGCGATCGCAAAATCAAATCTGGCACAGCATTGTTCCCCCTCGGTAGCCAGCAGCCGCACAATCTCTAGCCGCACTGGGTCACCCAATGCATACAGCACTCCTGGTAAGGAAATATTTTTTCGTTCTGGGTGATAAAGAAATCTCATATTTGCATTATCTCATCAGGTGGTATATATTTTTATTATTCGATATTATCGAATTATAGAGTTAAGTCAGGAAGGCAATTTATGTCATCCATTACAAATGTCACAGAAGCCACATTCAAGCAAGAAGTCTTGGAAAGTACAATTCCGGTCTTAGTAGACTTTTGGGCACCGTGGTGCGGGCCTTGCCGAATGGTGGGCCCAGTCGTTGATGAAGTTGCTGCCGAATACGAAGGACAGGTTAAATTTGTGAAGCTGAACACAGATCAAAATCCTACTGTCGCCAGCCATTATGGAATTCGCAGCATCCCAACACTGATGGTTTTTAAGGAAGGTCGGCAAGTTGATACTGTCGTAGGGGCAGTGCCAAAGACGACCTTGAATAAGACCTTAGCACAGCATCTTTAAACTAGTGGAGTGCTGAGTAAATTAAAAAGTACTCAGCACTCAAAACTTTGTTAGGTCAATTACAGAAAGTTTGCACGGGGCTGGGAGAAATAACCAATGCCCAATTAAAGACTCATTTGGAGATATAACCAATGACAACTGATATCAATCTATTTTCTTCCTACCAATTAGGAAATCTGGAACTACCTAACCGGATAATAATGGCACCTTTAACCCGAAACAGGGCAGCTAAGGGAAACGTACCACACCAACTTAATGCTACTTACTACGTCCAACGTGCTTCTGCTGGACTAATTATTGCGGAAGCAACACAGGTAACTCCCGAAGGACAGGGCTATCCCAGTACACCAGGAATTCATTCACCAGAACAGGTGGAGGGATGGAAGTTAGTGACCGATAGCGTACATCAGCAGGGAGGGAGAATTTTTCTGCAACTATGGCACGTAGGCAGAATTTCGCACCCTGACTTACAACCGGATGGAGCTTTGCCTGTTGCACCTTCTGCCATTGCTGCTCAAGGTAATGCCTCAACTTATGAGGGGTCTAAACCATTTGTTACTCCCCGTGCTTTAGAAACTTCAGAAATATCGCAGATAGTAGAACAGTATCGTCAGGGAGCGGCAAATGCTCTAGCGGCTGGGTTTGATGGGGTAGAAATTCATTCAGCTAATGGTTATTTAATAGATCAGTTTCTTCGGGATGGTACGAATCAGCGCACAGATCAATATGGGGGTTCAATTGAGAATCGGACTCGATTTCTGTTGGAGATCACAGAGGCAGTAACTAGAGTGTGGGATTCTAACCGAGTAGGAGTACGTTTTTCTCCCAGTGGAACTTTTAACGATATGCGTGACTCTAATCCCCTGGAGACATTTGGTTATGCAACTCAAGCATTGAACCAGTTTAATTTGGCATATCTGCATATTTTTGAGGCAACAGAGGCAGATATCAGATATGGCGGGATAATTGTACCTACTGCTCATATACGCGATCGCTTTACAGGTACACTCATGGTCAATGGTGGTTATACCCGTGAAAAAGGCGATGCCGTACTAGCAAACAAAGCAGCAGATTTAGTTGCCTTTGGCACGCTATTTATATCAAATCCCGATTTACCCCGACGCTTGGCTTTGAATGCACCACTAAATGAACCAGATCAAGCAAGCTTTTATGGTGGCGATGAAAAGGGATATACAGACTATCCATTTTGGTCGACTGCTAATGAGCCAGTAGCTAATGCGTAATGCGTAATTCGTAATTCGTAATTCGTAATTATAATCTTACGACTGTTCGCGTAGCGTGCTTTTGTTCTGAAATAAGGAATAATTTTTGTTTCCTGAATAAATACATTTGCTTGTATCGTAAATTACGAATTATTTGGTCATAACTCAACTACCCTGAGAATCTTATGAGTTCCATCACCCAAACCCAACCTTTAGATGTACCGAGTGCGATCGCTAAACGCCGTTCCATCAAAACTTTTAAAACAGACGCCATCGCCCCAGAACTGCTCAAGCAACTGGTAGAGCTAACTGTAGCTGCACCCAGCAGTTTCAATATTCAAGGCTGGCAAATTATTCTCGTGCAAGATGAGGCGCAAAAGGCAGCGCTATCAGCAGCATCGTGGAATCAACCAGGACTTACGCACTGTACAAAATGACTATCATGTGTATCAACGAAAATCCGTTGTTTCAGACCATTCGCTACTAGCTTTAGATCACTAGCGTAGGCGCAGCCCGCCGCAGGCATCGCTGGCTAATGGTGAAAAAATCAAACTTAAATGTCTGAAAACCCATATTCATATTTAATTGCTTCTGTCAATGCGTAAGTCCTATCAACAACAAATTGTCCAAGCACCTGTAACCTTTGTCTTTGCCGCCAATGTGAGTGCACCCGAAAAAAACTTGACCCCGATAATTGAACAGGCTCTTACATCTGGGGCATGGAATGAAAGCACTGTAAATTACTTCAAAACTGCTGTCCCGCAATTTCAAGCCGGTCTAGGCGACAAGCAACGTGAATATGCTATCAAAGATGCCATTATTGCCTCTACCCATTTAGTATTAGCAGCCGAAAGCCTGGGTTTATCTACCTGTTTTATGAACGGTTGGATTGAGGATCAGGTGAAAGAAGTGATTGGTGCTGCGGATAATCCAGATTTAGCGATCGCTGTTTTAGTTCCTGTTGGCTATGCAGCAGAACCACGCTTGAATCCGGGTCGTTTGCCATTATCCTACAACGTCTTTGTAGACAGAATAAGTAACCCTTATCTAGGGTAGTTTTCGTGGATTATATCATGTCCGCTGAATTGCCCATAATAAAACAACCTTACCCCGCCTATAGCTAAAGCTATAAGCTCCCCTCCCCTAGTAGCTACGGTGTACACACAAGTCATGCAACAAAGGTAAAGTCAAAAGACTTGTCTGTACACCGTAGCCTAGTAGTGGAGAGGTCACGCAGGAATGTCTACGGTAAGTTCTTCAGGTGTCCACGCAAAATTTCTTGAATTATTTGGTGTACAGCTTCTTGACTCAAGCTGCCATCTACCCGCACAATTCGTGAGGGATAAGATGCTGCTAAATCTGCGTATCCTTGCTGAACACGCCGATGAAAAGCGATTGTTTCTTGTTCAATGCGGTCTAGTCTTACTCCGCCTGAAAGTTTGCGGGTTAGTCCCACCTCGACATCGACATCTAACCAAATAGTTAGGTCACTCTTTAAGTCACCAGTGGCAATATAATTAAGCTGATTGATTAACTCGATATTAAGACCCCGACCATATCCTTGGTAGGCAATGGTAGAGTCAGTGTAGCGATCGCATAAAATATATTTCCCTGCTGCGAGATTTGGTTTGAGTTCTTGTTCGACGTGTTGCGATCGGTCGGCAGCATACAATAAAAGTTCTGTCACTTGAGCAACTGGTTTATCCTCTGCCTTTTCTAGTAGCAAGCGGCGAAGATGTAAGCCTAACTCTGTTCCCCCTGGTTCACGAGTTACCATCACAGAAATACCCAGACTTTCCAACCACTGACAACAAAGCTTCATTTGGGTGGTTTTGCCACAGCCTTCCACTCCTTCAAATACAATTAATTTGCCATCCATGCTTTTTAAAGTTTGCTGCAATAAACTTGTTCGCTGACGTTTGATCAAGAATAGCGCTCAATGGACTCAATTCAAACCTAGTCTCTATCTAGATTTTGTGACTTTTTAGCCTTTTCCACCGTGTTCTCAAGGAGCGATTCATAGCTTTCATCTGGTAGGTGGTTGAGAAACGCTTGTGCAAAGCTCCCCCCAAAATCTGCTGTAGGGCTAGATGGAATGACTAAAGCATCAAACGGTAGATCCCAAGGGCTGTCTGTTTTAAATATGTAAATCTTGGTCTTGCCTTGCTTTTTAAGGAGAATTGGCTTGTTTTCGCCCGTTGAATTAGCTGGTTTTATCATAAATATGCCTGATAATTATTAAATATTACAAAAACATCCTAAACATATCTCATGTATACAAGTTTGCACTCAGTTACAGTAGGGTGATAAAAGTAAGCGCAACATCTATCAACTGTTTTGAACCATCCAAACTAAAAATCCGAGAATTTGTTCTACAGGTGGAAGAGGATAATCCATCAAGTCAATAGTGACAATATTATCCTCCAGCTTTAGGAATCGCCATTGTGTACCACTGCTGATAGAACCATATATTACCGCAACGGGACGATTTTTTGCGGCGTTGAATCTTTGTGCTGCAACCATCTCTGCAATACATTGTCCAAACCCAGTTCTTAAATCAGCTTTTTTTGCTTCCACAATCACAATGCATGGTGCTTCAATTTCTAGCACTTCCGGCGAACGACTCAATAGGAAATCACACATTCCATTAAGTCCAACTGCCTCATCTACTGTAAAATCTTCCCCAGAGAATAAGCTAATTTGGCGATTTAATATCCGTCTAACTTCTAATAATACTGGGTAAATAATTCCTTCGGAACGGGCTTTTTCACTAGCTGAAGAAGCAAGTGGCAAACTTTCTTCAAGATATGCTGTTAGTGTAGCAGATGCTTTAATTGGTTCAGTGACAGGAATAAATCGGCCACCCTCCTGTGTTTTTAACCCGAAAGCTTCTTTAACTTTACTGATAGTTGTAAACTGACTATAAGGCATAACTGGTATAAATGTTGGCGTTCTGGAAATACTCTTCCTCTACGTGGTGTGTGATTAGAAGATAGTTGTGTCATATTATTTACTATCTACTAGAGAGAAGCAGTTTACTTTGGATATATTGATTGTATTTGAAGCGATCGCATTTACCCCAATGTCAAAATTCCGCTTGGAAAATCTGCCACTAGTCGTTTTGTCTGTAACCAACGCACACCCAAAAGAATATCTTGCAGTTCATCTCCCCCCAACACTGAAATGATGAACTCTTCTTCATCTAAAAGTATAGTTCCCTGATACAGGTTAAACTGTGCTTCTCCCCTTGCAGTCTGCATATCTTCTCTTTGACTCTCCCGTAACCATCCCAAGCTCAGAGCATCTTGATTATCAATTGCTAAAGCGCCAGTAAATCCTGTATCTAGTAGCGCTTGGACTGGGATAATATCACCATCAGCAGCAATCAAAGCAATTTCAAAAATTAACTCGCCTTTACTGTTAAACTCGCCGAAAATCATATTTTCCCACAGGTTCCAGTCTCATTGATTCGCATCATTAGACGTAAAGTATCACCAAATTGCTCACGAGCCTTTTGTCTAGCAACATCTTCGTTTGGATCTATAAAATAGTCTCCACTATCAGGCTCAATGACGATAAACCAGTCGTAGTGATCTTTGATTAACTCTGGTTGAACTCGTTCAAATACTACTCGACAACGCTGATAAAATACTTCGTCTTCAGCTTTCCGTCGGGCTTTTTCTTCCGGTAATAGTTGGCGCTCTGGGAATACTCTTCCTCTACGTGGTGTGTGATTAGAAGATAGTTGTGTCATATTATTTACTATCTGCTAGAGAGAAGCAGTTTACTTTGGATATATTGATTGTATCTGAAGCGATCGCATTTACCCCAATGTCAAAATTCCTGCGGGGAAATCTGCCAATAGTCGTTTTGTCTGTAACCAACGCACACCTAAGAGAACGTTATCTAGATGATCTCCATCCAAAACTTCTATAGTGAACTCTTCTCCATCTAAAAGCACGATTCCCTCATAAAGATTAAAGCGTGCTTCTCCCCATGCTGTTTGCATCTCCCGTTGTTCATTTATGTTGAGAATCCACCCTAAACTAAGAGCATCTTGGTTATCAAGTGCTAGCAAACCAGTGAATCCCGTATCTAGAAGTGCATTAACTGGTATAACATCTCCATCAAATGTAACCAAACCAATTTCAAAGATTAACTCACTCTGATTATTAAATTCTCCAAAAATCATATTCTGCCACAAGTTCCTCTCTCGTTGAGGCGCATAATGAGGCGCATTTTATCAGAATATTTTTCACGAGCCTTCTGTCTAGCAACATCTTCGTTTGGATCTATAAAATAGTCTCCACTATCAGGCTCAATGACGATAAACCAGTCGTAGTGATCTTTGATTAACTCTGGTTGAACTCGTTCAAATACTACTCGACAACGCTGATAAAATACTTCGTCTTCAGCTTTCCGTCGGGCTTTTTCTTCCGGTAATAGTTGGCGTTCTGGAAATACTCTTCCTCTACGTGGTGTGTGATTAGAAGATAGTTGTGTCATGTTGTTTATTATCTGCTATATAGAAGCGAGTTTACTTTGGATATATTGATTGTATCTGAAGCGATCGCCTGAAATCTGTGATCATTTATTATTACTTCTAAACCCCAAAAATAAAAGCGATCGCTTCCTTAAACTAAAGAGCGATCGCTAATTTTTATATTAAATAATCCAGCTTAAGCAGCAACAGGTTCCAACAATTTGATATCAGAGAAGACAAATTCCTGAATAGATACTTGTCCTTCTGTCTGGGTGCGAATTTCTCGACGATTCAGGATAAAATAGACACCAACTTTTTCGTATTCATCGGTAAATTCGCTTCTACCACCTTTTTGTTCCCCAGTTTTAGGGTCATGGTACACGGAGTCATAAGTGTGGGACAAGTAGCCTTCCCCCGTGTCATGACTGCTGAAGGTGTCAATTGTCACAAAAGTACCGTGAATTAGACGGTGAACATGGCATACTTCATTATTGCGGACTTTGTATTTATCGCCCTCAGCCTTACCACCAATTAAAAGCTCAACAGCACCAGTTTCGTCAGTTTTACCATAGTTAAAGGTATTGGCGCTGTGGGTGTCTTCAAAGCTGCGGCGGACGCGGTGAATTGCTATTTCCCATGTTTGACCATGAATTGCTTGCTTTGCTGACTCATCATCTACGTCCAAAACTTCCGCTTTGAGATTGGCGCTGACGATAACTTTGCCTGTAAACACTTGATCATCATGCTTAAAGGTAATATTTGCGGAATAACCGGGGAAATTTTTGTCCCAAGTATAGCGGTTCTCATAAGCAGCCCGGAAAAGTTCCTGAGCAGAGAGTTGTGTAACTGTCATGTGCTTCTCCTAGTCGCTACTGTAATTAGCGTTTTAGTTTTCTTGGTACTAGCATAGAAGTAGTTGTTGAGGCTTGGATAGTCCCCGACTGGGTACACTTATGACTAATTCTCTTCACGCCGTGTTTCATGCGATCGCTAATGTCCAGAATGAGCAAGAATTAAGACTAGCTCTGATGGATAAAATTGGTGAGCATTTTGGCGTGCAAAATTGGGGTATCTATCTCCTAAATGAGCAGCCAACGGCTGACATTGATGTTCAGGGCATTCCCGCAGTCTGCTTAGAGAGCAATCCAGTCGGGCGCTACGTGGTTGAGCGTCACGCTCCCGCTCATGAGCAGTTATTATTATCACCAGCAGACTGGAAGCATTTTTGTTCGCGTTCCGATCACGAACACGTAATGACCGGGCCGATTGTTTGCGATGGTCATCTTGTAGGAACGTTTAACCTGGCCCGCGACAAGGGAAATCCTGCCTTTAATGGCAACGATTTAGCTGACCTGAGTGCCTTATGTATTCATTTGTCAGCAAAAATGGCAACCCTACGGGCAAAACCCAAAATATTCAATTCCCTTTTAGTAAGTCCTCTAACAGCGCGGGAGTTAGAAATTGCTGAGTTAGTAGCGCAGGGCTTAACGAACGCGGAAATTGGGGAAAAACTTTGGATTACACAAAATTCTGTCAAACAAGCTCTGAAGAGGATGTTTCGGAAGTTGAAGGTTTCAGCGCGCGCGGAAATGGTAGCAAAGCTGCAAGATATGCAAGTTTCATAAAGGATAATTTTATGAGTCACCCGCGCATTCTGTAATCTAGTACAAGATTTACGCAAAATTATGCAAAAAAGGAAATGAATTTTGAAAGACAGTGTTTTTAGTTAAGCAAAGTATATCTATAAGAAAAAGCCCATTGGTACAACAATGAGCAGAGAAAGAATAATAAATATTGTTTTGTTATGGTTTCGGCGCATTTTCTGAAAGCTTAGAGACTAAGCAAAAATTTAGCCTCTGCATAGTCATTTCTCGATAATTCGTAATATTGAATGTTATATCAAGTTCGGCAAATCACTTACGATATGTCATTGCGAATGTAACGAAGTGGAATGAAGGAATCGCAAGGCTTTGGGATTGCCGCGCGACCCTCGCAATGACATAAGTATTAACGGGACTTAAACAAAAATTAAGCCCAAATAAAGCCCAAACTGGCTTTGTAAGCAGCAAATACATCACGGTTGAGGGTCAACCAATCGAAAAATCGATAAGACATAGCCGTTCTAAAGGCTTCTAAGGCTTCAGTAAAGGTGTTCAAAGGTTTGCTTGCCCACCTACGTCTCAAGCCTCCTGTCAATGATCTCCAAGCGCCGTTCGTTTACCTGGGAAGTAGACCAAGCAAGGTGCTTGGGTTAAAAAGTGGTGTAATCGGTGGTAAGTCACCCCTATAGCATTCTCTGCGAGCTGAAATAAGTTTTTTCTCTCACTTTC
>NZ_WBKM01000054.1 GCF_015714725.1 Nostoc sp. WHI | reverse complement strand
AGAGGGGTGAACTCTGAGGTGGCTTTTGTCGTGATTGTGTAGTTCTTCAGTAGTATTTTTTGATGACTGTTGCTTCGGCTTCTGCTTTTCATTTTTGACCCTCAAAAACTTTCCGCCAAAGATGGCGTACTGTGCGTCAAAAAAAGATGGATTACAGAGCTTACTCCGCTTTTAAGCGATTTTCAGGGTAATTGACCAATTATTGGGAGCAAATGGGAGACTTCTTGTAAGTATTGGGAACTGTTCGGATTTATTGGGAATTTTTGAGCTAATGAGAATTTTGTGACTGGATGATTTTTAAGGGGTAAAAAGGTAAGAAAAAATTGGAGATTTGGGAGATATTGGATAGATATTGGGAGATGTTGAATGTAGTTGGTGAGAATTGGGAAAATGGATGTTTTGTCGAGGTTTTATCTCAGACGCACGAATTGAGCCAAATCAATCAACTAGTGCCATTCCTGTAATACTTCTTGATAAATATTTCAATAATCACGGTTTGGGCGGTTTATATTGAGACTGATTATCAATTAGATAGACAAAAAAAGGGTCAAAAACAGGGGTAAATTTTTTTTGTGGATTTTGTTTTTTTAATGTTGAGTCTTGGTTCTGTTTCAAGCCGAATGCTCAACGTTCACTTTCAAAGTGATCAACTACGATAGTCAAGCGATCGCGCATCTTGTGGTCAACCTAATCCAAGATAAAATCAGGAACGAAAAAATGAAATTGATGATGAGCCAGGGGTAAGCGATGTCAGCCAAAAGCGAAGTGACAATAAAATTTAGTGGCGAACTACCAACAGCCACACCAGCAGAGAATAAGAAAGTTGCAATCGAATTGACTGATCAGAACGGTATAGTCTTTACTGCTCAAGTTAACGCCAAAAGCTGGCGTAAGGCTGAAGTGCGATTCGTTGATTAGTGAATCACGGTAATCAGTCCGTAAATAACTAATCCAGCCCGTCAGCAGATTACTGACATTAAGGCTGAACTCTCGGTCAGATGCAAGTGCAAGTCTTGCCATTCAGACTCAGAATTGACTCCTTACCTGCCCACACCGAACAAGCTCGGTTCTTGTAGAGTGAAGCTGGGAACAGGGCGCAATCAGACAGCCGTTGCGGGTTGACACTGGCGCTAACAGGGAGTTCCTACGGTGAAACCGGGTCTAAAAAAAAGCAACTTATTGCGAAGTAGGGCGCAACACGAATAACCCTAACTTCACTGGAGTCAATTCCCGCCGCATCTTTCAGCAATAGCGGTAAGAGTCCAGGGAATCCAGTGGTTGAATTGACCACACCTAAAGGAACAATCAATCTCACCGAGGGAACGAATAAAAACGAGTTGTGAGTCCTGGGGCTTTCGTTCCCCAAGTAGGCTAGACGAGAAGCGGAACTCTCACAAGTCGGGTAGGACAGACCGTAATTGGTCTGAGGTGTTCAGAATACACAAACTCTAGAAGAGAAAATGATTAGACACAGTTATAAAACTAGTGAATCTTGGAGAGCCTTACCGTGGAAGAAATTCCGCCGTAACCTTTTCCGCCTTCAAAAGCGCGTGTACAAAGCTGTTCAGGTTGGAGACAAGCGGAAAGCTAGGTTACTCCAAAAGCTTATTCTAAAATCCACCTCGGCTCGATTTCTTGCAATTAGACTTGTATCTCAGCTAAACGCTGGTAAAAAGACGGCAGGTATTGATGGTAAGAAATCCCTCTCATTTGAAGACCGCTTCAACCTTGAAGAACTACTGAAAATGAATAGTGGAAATTGGAAGCATCAAGGACTACGGGAAATCCCCATCCCCAAAAAGGACGGGACTACCAGAATGCTTAAAATACCAACTATCGCGGATAGAGCTTGGCAATGCCTAGCAAAATATGCACTGGAGCCAGCACACGAAGCCACTTTCCACGCTAGGAGTTACGGGTTTAGAACTGGGCGCTCTGCCCATGATGCTCAAAGGTACATCTACAATAACCTACGCTCTTCCTGCAAGGGAATAGAAAAACGAGTAATTGAACTCGATATTGAGAAGTGCTTCGATAACAGATGGGTTTGATTTCCTCGGCTGGCACTGCAAAGTCCAGAAAAACGGAAAGTTCAGATGTAGTCCCTCAGTGAACAACTTCAAAGCTTTTCGTAAGAAAGTAAAACACATCGTCAACAACTCGAATTATGGTGCTACTACAAAGGCTCAGAAATTAGCCCCGGTAGTTAGAGGGTGGAAAAATTACCATAAGTTCTGCAAGATGGACGGGTCTAAAAACTCGTTATACCACATCGAAACAAGAGCTTACACGGTATTCAACAAGGAAACCAAGCAAAACCGCCACTCTAGCAAGAAATTACTAGACAAAGCATTTCCAAAGGTTTCCTACTCCGAAAGTAGCCACGTCATGGTCAAAGGAATTAAATCCCCCTATGACGGAGATACAGCCTACTGGAGTGAACGTAACAGTAAACTCTATGACGGCGAAACTTCTTTTGCTCTTAAGAAGCAAAACCATAGATGTGCTTCCTGCGGTTTAAAATTCATCGATGAGGAACGGGTTCACCTGCATCACATCGACGGAAATCACGCCAACTGGAAGAAAAATAATCTCGAAGCAATTCATGAGAGTTGCCACGATTACAAACACATGAGCAAAAGCGCAAGCTGAGAACATCGGGAGCCGTGTACACGGAAACGGGTACGCACGGATCTAACTGAGAGGTGCGCGGGATAATACCCGCCATCGACTCAACCACTAGCGCCTCGGAATTCGCAGACTGGGCTGGGGCTGTATCGGGCAAGCTTGGCCAACGAACAGAAAACGGGTTTGAAATTATTGATGCCGGAATTCAGCTTTTTGAAAAGAAGGCGAAGGAAGTCAAAGCAGATGTAGCGGCGGCTGAAGCTGGCGTTTCTTCATGACTACATACAACAAAACCCTACTCCTCCACTGCTCTAGTGTTTGGTGTGGGTACTCTACTATTTCTTCTCTGTCTATTTTGATGCTTTGATTTTTGCTGCTCTTGGAGTGCTTTTTCGGAGTTTGTCGTTCTTTCTCTGATGAATGGTTGCCGTCTGAGCTTTTCTTGTTTTTGGCTTTGATGTCTGGCTGACCAAGTTCTCCCTTCAGGCGATTGTTTTCAGAGCGCAACCTTTGATTTTCTTCTCGTAGTTCTTTGACTTGTGAATTTAATTCCTCTACAAGGTTCAATAATATCTCTACGCTTCGACGCACCGATTGGTCTGCAATTCCCTTTGGGTCAATGGTTTGCAGTAACACGGACACTGGCTTGTTATCGATAAGCAGTTTTTGCGTCATGTGTCTTATTTTAAGACTCTGCGTATACTTTTGAACTTTCTAATTTTTTCTCCTACCCCCAGTTATTGAGCCGATACAACTCAGACATACGTTAAAACAAAGATTTTGAAGCATATTATGAGCGTTTGAATCATATCTTGGGATGAAAGTTTATAAAAAGGTCATTAAGCCATCTCTGCTCAATGTTTAGCTTAACTGTTCCTAACTTTTTCTAAATTGCCTAACCTTCTCTACAATTTTTGACTTATTTTTTTTAGAAAAAGTCCTTAACTTATATATACTCACGGCTTATTTCTCATAAGATATTCTATTTTTAGAAAGTGAATGAACCAAACAAACTCTACTAGCTAGAGTTTGTTTGGTTCAAAAGCCGAAATTTCAATGAGATATGACTTACGTAACTCGTGTATATATCCTCCGTTTTAGTTCATAATTGACCAGGAGATTATCTATGTCTGCTACTATTTTTGCACCTGAATTCGTTTACAAATTTACCTTAGAGGAAGTCGAAGATTTGGCACTTCAAGCTTTCCAAAATAAAGGAGGTTCCGCTTGGCGAAAAATTCAGTTCCTTTTATTTGACATGAACTTGCGCTTAATGCGAGAGGGGTTTGCGTTAGGAACTCCCCGCTTCTTAAAAGAATGGCAGCTTCGCCACATGATTGAGCAGATTGAGCAGCAATACCTACCCCATGAGCAACTCTCCCCTGAACTCGCTGATGTTGAAGTTTTCATGCCGTGGCTGAAACAGCGAATTAGCCAGCATCGCGTCAACCACCATCCACTATTTAAACTATTTGATCGCGATGATTTGAGCGATGAAGAAGTCCGCTACTTCCTTGCCAATTACCGAGTCAATATGCAACGCTTCCACCTGCACGTTGCTGCTTTCAGCCTAATTGTGCCCTTTGAGATGCGCGAAGAACTCTATCACAATCTTCATGACGAGTTTGGTCAGGGGGATTTTGCTCAGGCTCACCCCAATTTATTTGAGCCCCTAATGGATTACTTTGGCGGAGCGCTAGAAGAGGATATTAACCCAGAGACTTGTCACCTGCTCAATACCAAGATGAACCTCTGCTGGTTTGCCGATGGACTTCATTACGGCATTGGTGGGATGGGAGCTTTAGAATTGGCAATTCCCCTCCAACAGCGCCGAGTTTTGGGACATCTGCGCCGTCGCGGTTTGAGTGAAGGCATGGTGAAATTCTTTGTCGTTCACTGCGAACTTGATGAAGACCACGGGGAGGGGTGGTTCGCTGCGGGAATTCCCTACATACAAACCTCTCAAGACCTGCAAAAGGTGTTCTCTGGTGCAATGCGGATGCTGGAAGCCAGAGCCGGAGTTTATGACGGCATTCTCAAGGGCATTCTGAAAAATCGTCAGCAAGAGTACAAATTACTCTCCGTTGCCTGAACGCCTTACATGGTGCTTGGGGAGATCAAAAAAAATAAATCAAGAGCCTTCGTGGTTGATCGAAGGGCGTAGTCGGTGATTCGTTTTAATCAGGCTCTTGATTTATTTACTGGTAAGTGCCTTGAAATAAATATAAGCTATGCCGCTCATAACACTAAGAACTAATAAGATATTTTCTGAGAAGATCACAAACAGCCTTGCTCAAAGTTTATCTCTGATAACTGAGAGAATTCTTCGAAAAAATGAAAAAGCAATTGTTGTTCGTTTTGAAGCCGCTGTTCAGCAAAGCCAATGGTATGTAGGCGGTGCTGTTAAAAGTGATGATGGAACAATTTTTGAGTTGAATATTATCATCACAAAAGGAACAAATACCCAGCACGAAAAAGCCGAGTGGATAGCAAAAACTTGGCAATTGGTTACAGAGGCTCTTGGCAGTGTACCCCACCCCAACTATATTTCGATCCAGGAAATAGATGGAGAAAGCTGGGGGTACAACGGTCTCAGCCAGGAACAAAGAAAGATTCAATCAACGTAAATATTGAGAAGCAAATGTCAAACAAAGATCAAATGTCAACAATACCTTTAGTGGGATACAACGGCAAAAATAAAGGTGACGATCCAATTACCAGAAATCGCCAATTGATGAGCAATGGCCAAGTAAAGTTCGATCCATTCCCATATAATTCCATTAACGACAGGGTAATTAAGTTCTTGGGCATGGAAAATGTTTCTTTGCCGGATGATCTTGAGTTCGTACCTTATCAACCAGAGGTGAGAAAAGGTGTTGGGATTCATACAATCTTTAGTCTGGTAGACCAAGACCCGCAAGGCCCTGATGCCGCAATTCTTAAGTATGAGCCAGGCGCATTTATTGCCTTGCATGAACATATAGGGTATGAAATGGTCGTGGTGTTAACCGGGGATTATATAGAGAATGGTGTTACATTCTTGCCCGGATCATTAATACTTCGTTCACCAGGCACCTTTCATACAATGGCTTCCATCAATGGCTGCACCATTTTGGCTACGCGTTATATCAAAGTCAAGCAGCGGCCTGATTTGTGGAACGAGTTTGCTTCAGGTAACGAAGATATTAATCCTGTTTGAGGATAACTCTGATTTTGTGGTCAATGAAGAGGCAGAGGACTATGTAGAGACATTGCAATGCAACGTCTCTACATACCATAACATCCTACTAGTTTAACCGAATGACATTCGGCTTGAAACCATTTTTCTTTCTTTTGCCTTTTAACTTTTTACTTTTACCTTGTTTGGCTATATCAGTTCGTATTAAAAGAGAACCTATGCATTCCTATGTACCCTTGAGTCCAACCACTTTCTTAGAACGCAGTGGTCAGGCATTTCCTAACCGAAGCGCGATCGTCTACCCTGATGGAATAATGACTTACGCCGAGTTATTGCACCGCTCTCGCTGTCTGGCACAAGTGCTGAAGCGACTCCAGGTAGGGTATGGAGATCGGGTTGCTCTCCTAACAGAGAACAACCGACAGACAATCGAAGCCCACTTCAGCATTCCAGCCATCGGTGCCGCGATCGTCATGCTTAATCCTTGGCTGGCGGTGCAAGATATCGTATCCCTGCTGGACTATTGCGAGGCTAAAGTCTTGATTGTGGATGCTTCCTTCAGCAAGAAAATCCTCCTTAACCCTCTCTTTGCCTTATCCAACTTGCAACAAGTTATCGTTATCGATGGTGCAGCCAACCCAATCTATTCTGGATTTCTCGACTACGAAACTTGTCTAGCGGGTGAAAATGGGGATTTTAGGCTGGATCAAACTGTTATCAGCGAACTTGATACCCTCGCTATCAACTTTACGAGCGGTACTACTGGTCATCCAAAAGGGGTAATTTGCAATCACCGAGGTGCTTACCTTAATGCACTGGGGCAGGCGCTGATGATTGGACTCAACCGAGCCTCTAAATATCTGTGGCTGCTCCCCATGTTTCATGTTAATGGGTGGGGGCATATGTGGGTAAATGTTGCCGTGGGAGCCACTCAAGTTATCCTGCCAAGTCACCAAATCCGAGATAGCTCTGCGGTGTGTCAGGCAGTCTCCCAGTATCAAATTACCCACCTATCTGGTGCGCCTCGCCTTGTGCGATCGCTCGCATCAGCCGCTGGCGACAAAGAAGCATTTCGGGGGCTGACGATTACCACAGGGGGAGCTGCTCCTGCTCCCACCTTGATCCAGCAATTAGATGAGATGGGGGTCAAGCTTATCCACCAATATGGGTTAAATGAAACCTTCGGCCCCTACACCGTCTGTGAGGAGCAAGAAGACTGGCAGGCATTGCCCCCTTCAAACCGTGCCCTCAAGCGCGCCCGTCAAGGAGTGGCAACTATACATGCTGGAACGGGATTGCGAGTGGTAGATGTCTCAAAGCAAGATGTTCCTTGGGACGGTTCTACTTTGGGGGAAGTGATTGTGGCGGGTAATACAGTAGCGCCAGGTTACTACAAAAATCCAGAAGCTACCGAAAAAGCTTTTCGGGATGGGTGGTTCCACACTGGCGACATGGCAATTATCCATCCAGATGGCTATCTGGAAATTAGAGACCGCCTCAAGGACTTAATCTACGTAGAAACCAATTACGGTTGGGAAAACATTTCCTCCATTGAAATTGAGAATGTGCTATGTCGGCACGAACAGGTGCGAGAGGCGGCAGTCATCGGTATCTCACCCGAAGAGCTAGGAAAAAACCGCACCCTGTTGGTGGCTTTTGTAGAGGCAGACGAATCCCAAGCCCTCACCAAGGAAGATTTGCGCCATTTTTGTGAGTCTCAACTTGCTTCTTACAAGCAACCCCAAATGTTTTTCTTCACCAACTTGCCCAAAACGGCAACGGGGAAGGTTCGCAAGAACTTGTTAGTCAAGGAAGCACTTAGCAGCATAGATTTGGGTCTAGGAGGAGTATTATCCTCTTGCCCCTTCCATTTAAAACCGGACGTACTGGTTTCGGTGTAATTAGAATCGATGTGTATATTATACCAATTCTGTGTGAGGTTGCGCTTTATTCACAAAGAGGCAATCCATGAATTGCCTCTACAACGCTAAGTCTTGCGTAAGTCCTATAGGCGCATCTTCAAAAAGAAATGGTATTACTATACTGCACCTCTCGTTCAAAACCAGACGTGCATTAGGATAACCCGCATTTCTTACAAGCTTGAGGTCAGAGGGGCAAAGGGGAAAGAACTTGGTATTTGAACTCTCCTCTGCTCCTCTGCTCCCCTGCTCAAGAGCACAAGGTTTTGAGCATCGGTGAGAAATCCGGGATAAGTGAGTAATGTTGAAGGAGGCAGGAGGCAGGAGGCAGGAGGCAGAAGGAACAAGTCGTCGATAGGATTCAGACCCCTCCTGACTCTTTGCCACTGAACTTCGTTTCAGTGTTCTTGTCTTATATTCAAAAACTTTGAAGAGATAACTAAAAATATGAGAGTAACGGCAAATATTAAAAAAGCCAATGTGAAGTGGCAAAAATTTCTCAATAAGATGGAGACAAAAGAGCGCTCAGGGTCTAGACCCAATAATCGCTATATCTTTTGGTCATTTATAGGGGCTTTTTTGGGCATTGCCATATTAGCTGAGTTGACCTTGGCGACTCACACACCTCTCATTATGGCTCCTTTTGGTGCGACCTGTGTTTTGGCATATGGTGTGTTTGATTCTCCTTTAGCTCAACCGAGAAATATTATTGGCGGTCATATGATCTCTACATTTATAGGGCTGGTAGTGCTTCACACACTGGGTTCCCATCCTATTGCAATGGCTTTGGGTGTTTCCCTGGCAATTGTTGTTATGCAATTGACTAAAACAGTTCACCCACCAGCAGGTGCTGATCCACTTGTAGTATTGGCAACCCATCCACCAGTTTCCTTTTTAATTTTGCCTGTTGCTATTGGAGCCATTATCTTAGTTATTGTTGCACTGATTACCAATAATTTAGCTTCACAGCGTCGATACCCCAAATACTGGTGGTGAGCCAGAAATATCACACCTCAAGTAGCGTACATCCTTGACCCAATGAAGTTGATTTTCGATTGACCAATGACCACGAATAGCCTCAGCGAATTCTGAGGCTGAACTATTTTTGCTACTCAAATAAAAGTGTCGTTCATGATAATCAACAATCTGACGACGACTTTTCTTTCCTTGAGGTCGAGTTCCATATCTGCTAACCTCAATTAAACTTTTAGCACCAGCCCAATCAGGTAGTAATTCAGGTGGAATTGGATAGACTTTTATCTGGCGAGTGGTCTTTCGTCCATGCAAACGTTCATCATGGTAATTGGTGTCGATAGCGATTGAGGATTCAGCTAGCTCAATAGCTACTTTCAAAAGATTTGGCTGGTTTCCTTCACTAGTAATAATGTCAGTAGACCGAAAACTTTTGCGATCGCTAAAAAATAGTAGTCTGTGATACCGTTTATTCAGGAATGTACAACAGCCGATTTCGATGCTCTCGTCTTTTACCATTTTTATATGTGCAAACTATCCACACACTAAAAGTTACTGAACCATATTTATCGCTAGTTAACCACTTCATTCAAGGTTTTACTATCAGTTAGAACTGGGGTAGTTGCAGTCATGGCAAGACTAGATATTTCTCTGGCTCAATTCCCGCAACTTCTTGACAAAATTCCTGAAATAGCAGCAAAACATGGTTATGGTGCGACGTTTGCTCTGATCTCTTCGCTTATTTATTAGCTTTACTTATGTTTCTATTTCAAAGTAAGACATGATGTACTAGTATCTAAAAGCACGACATTTTCGCAAAAATCCACTGGAGCAGGTATTCTTGACACAGCGATAGCAAAAGTTTTCGCTCTACTGAATGTCATTCCTCTACTGCCCCAAGAGCTTTTAACGTCGCAATAGTTGCTTGGGTTAAACCTGTAACACCAGTAATGTTCATCCTCTCGTAGGGTCTTAAAGCTCTGAAAGTTTTTAAGCATGAACCTGTACTAAGATTCCACAGCTTAATAGTCTCATCTAAGCTGCTACTAGCAAGGGTCTTACCTTGAGGACTGAAGGCAACTGAGGATACCCAACTTGTATGCCCTTGTAAAGTGTTTAAGCATTGACCTGTGCGAATATCCCATAACTTCACCGTTTGATCGAGACTACTACTGGCTAGGATTTGACCATCTGGACTAAAAGCAACTGAGGATACCCAACTGGTATGACCCTGTAAAGTTTTTAAGCAGTTACCGTTACGCACATCCCATAATTTCACAGTCTGGTCATGACTGCCAGTGGCTAGGATAATATCTTGAGGACTGAAGGCAACTGAGGATACCCAACTGGTATGACCCTGCAAAGTGTTTAAGCAGTTACCGTCACGCACATCCCATAATTTCACAGTCTGATCGTTACTGCCGCTAGCCAGAGTATTACCTTGAGGACTGAAGGCAACTGAGGATACCCAACTAGTATGACCCTGCAAAGTGTTTAAGCAGTTACCGTCATGCACATCCCATAATTTCACAGTCTGGTCGTTACTACCGCTAGCCAGAGTATTACCTTGAGGATTAAAGGCAACTAACCATATACGATTTGTGTGTCCTTGCAAGGTTTTTAAACATTGACCCGTATTGACATCCCACAACTTTACAGTATAGTCATCACTACCACTAGCCAGAGTATTACCTTGAGGATTGAAGGCAACTGACCATATACGATTTGTGTGTCCTTGTAAAGTTTTCAAACATTGGTCTGTACCGACATCCCATAATTTCAAAGTATGATCATCACTGCCACTGACCAAGGTTTGTCCATCCGAATTGAAGGCAACTGACAATACCCGGTTGGTATATCCTTGCAATGTTAAAAAGCTTTGACCAGTATGGACATTCCACAACTTTACCGTTTGATCGTGACTGCCACTAACTAAGGTTTGTGCATCCGGACTGAATGTGACTGATGATACCCAATCCATATGCCCTTGTAAAGTGTTTAAGCACTGACCATTGGATACATCCCATAATTTCACACTCTGGTCATCACTAGCAGTAGCTAGGATATTACCTTGAGGACTGAAGGCAACTGAAGATACCCAACT
>NZ_WBKM01000165.1 GCF_015714725.1 Nostoc sp. WHI | reverse complement strand
TCCCAACCTCGGCTGCACAGTCCTGGCAGGTCTGGAGTTTCTTTAGCCCAGTGTCGTCAGCATCGTGCAGAAAAACAATTAATCCTATGCCTGATTCCTTCAGGAGTTGATATTCTGGGGTGATTGTTTTCTTATCCCATCCACTGCCCTGAAACGTAATCCCAGCAAGACCATGTGAGCGACCAACTTCTACGCATCCCTCACCTTCATGCTGGAGTAGTGCCGGGGTTCCCTGCATCAATTTACTAGCGGCGATCGCTTCATCAATGCGGTAAGCTTTCCAGGGTTCATCCCCTTTTCTCATCTCTGGAGTGCCATCTGGAAGCCTGTGCCATTGGCGGAAGGATTTATCTTTTCCCTTCTCTTTGATATAATCCGCCCATTCATAGCGAATTACCCATTGGGTTTGTGAGTAAGGATAGATTGTTTGTGTTGCATTCCCTGGTATTCCCAATGGTTGCTTGCAGGTTATGTTTTGAGTTTGGGGTATGTCAGTCGCCGCTTGGGTCAACATCACCAGTGCTAATTCACCATCTGGAATTGGCGCACTTTTGGGCAAGATTTTCTTGGGCTTCGCAGCCAAACGGTTTAAGGATGGAGTGTAATTAGCCCCTGCCCTTTCTGCCACCACTTCAGCCCAGGGTTTAATCGCCTCTCTGATGTCCTTACACTCACAATTATTGAAGCATCTGTACTTCCCGGTTTCTGGGACAATAGATAAGTCATTCCCGCCACAAACTGGGCAGATGTATTTATTTTTCTCTCTGGCTGGTTCTAACTGGTCTACAAAATTGCGAATATCAAAGGAGGCGAGTGCTTGCTGATTGGAGAATTGTGCAACCATTACGCGATACCTCCTTGAACATTATTTAATTTTTGACAATTGCTTAATACATAAGTTGGCGATTGTTTCGGTTGAGCCAGTGCATAGTTAGGCTGATGAAAGCGATCGCGATCGCAGACTGTAAATTCTTCTATTGAGTAGCACCAGTCTGGTTTACCGCAGTGGGGGCAAGCGTTAGCAATAGTTGCGAATAGCAGCTTGCTGGTAGTATCAGTATGAAATAGCTGTTTTTTTGACACTTTACAAATCCTCCAGTATGTGTGTTGGAGGAATTGGAGCTATCCCGTGGCAGTAATCTTCTAGTACAAACGTTCGGAAATCTGATCTGCTAAAATTCCTGAAACGCTCTTTACATCTGGTGAGCCAATATTATATTGGCTGTACACCTAATCGTGTAAGATAAAATTACTGTTAGGGATATTAATTAGGCTCCGAAACCCAATCCCCAATTCCAATTGAATAAACTTTGAAAGCCCCGTGTCCTAGCAGGAACCGGGGTTTTCGCTATTTATTCTATTCATATTTGCCTAACCAATTTCTGACAAACTCGGTTACTTCCTCCTCTGAAATTACAAATGCACTACCTTTTCTCTTGAGAACCAGAACTTTCATCTCTCCTATCTCCGTATAAAGATGTTCATTGTGATTTGGGGATGCCTTGGTCGGAGTCCATAAAACCAAAACTCTTGCTGTGGGTGTCTTTTGCGCTTCACGCGAAGACATCCCGAACAAATCTCTATTTTTGTCAAACCAGCTTTTGTAATCTGCCAGTTCAACTAGAGGGCAAGGTTCCCAAGTCCCTAAGCGATTCTTTTTTCTTCTCACCTGCAAAACCTCTTTGGCTTCGTTGTAGACAATTAAGCTGTCTCCTTTCGATCTAATGGAGATAAACAGGTGAGTTTTCCCAGGAAACCTAATAAATAAGTCTACAGGGTTCTTGTCTTGTATTTTCAATACCGGAAAGACTTGTATACCAAAACTATTAAACTCTTGTAAAAGTAGGACTATTATTTTTTCTAGCCGCACAAGTTTTTGAACTCGTACTAAGGGCTTGTAAGCCAATGCAAAAGCAAGCCAGCCAAACGGATTAATGAAGCTGCCTGTACCAAGTGCAACACCACCAGTCACTAGAGCTAGAGCAGATTCATGGTCTATCGCCTCCCTAATCCACTTTAACGCCGCTTCGTTATGCGGCGGAAGTTGAAAATCGGTAGGTATGTCTTTCACGGTAGTCATTGGCGACATCAAAATTAATGATGTGAAAATAGCACGAACTGTACTGATGGTAATGCTTTACACTACATTTCTGAACCAATAGCCATTATGCAACGCCTCTTTATCGAATACACAGCAATATAAAACGTTTTATACAGTGATTGTCATACTGGTTTGTTTTGATTAGTTTGTTTGTATTCTGCGATCGCTTTTCAACTTCACAGCGATCTTAGCGCAATGTTGCAACATCAAGTTAGTGAAACACCTCTTTTACTGAGATACTCTTTCATTGCTTCTTCAACTGCGTCTGTAATCTGAATTTCTTGATCTGTGCAGTAGAGGCGAAACTTTTTAGCTATATCTTTTGATATTAAGGCAGTTATTTGTGAATACTCTGGATTGTTACGTCTCCCCATGCCATTACTCATAAGATTTATTGCTTTATTTTACTGTTGCAATAACAAAACATCATTTAACTTGTTGTTGCAACAACACAATATTGCGTTAACATAGCACTAGCAAGCCAAAAAACGCCACTAAACAAAGGCAACAGAAGCCAGAAAGTGAGGCTTTGGCAAGGCTCTAACTGGATATCTGGATTTGTCTAGATTTGACTAAAAATCAACGCCAAGCCAGAAAAAACAAGACTTTAACAAACAACAGAACCATGACTTCGACATATACCAATGCCAAAAATTGGCTTAATCAAGCAGACTTGTTAGCCAAATCAGGGCTAACTGACCTTATCGCCGGAAAAGACTCAGGTGCAGGGTATGGCAAGGCAATCATCGGTGATTTTTCGCTCATGATGCCAGCCGCATATTCACTTGTTCGCAACCGAAACATCATGCATCACGAAACCATCTCAAAAGATGGGGCATGGGTGCGTTATGTAGAAGGTTCGCGGCTTGACTTAAAAGATGTTCAGTTCTTTTGGGGAAGTGCAGCGATCGCTCAAGCAGATCACACCCTGTTACACGAAGATAAAGCCAAAAAAGCAGAATTGGCATTAGAAAGCATTCTTGCAGACTTAGCCGTTCTGAATATTCCCTCCTCCTTCAAACTATCAATTAGTTTGAGCAACCATAACCCGGAACGCTGGGGCCAAGAGATTAAACGCCGAGTTGAAGGGACTCACACCTTTGAACATCTGCACCCTGTAACTCGTTCCATTGTCACCAAGACAGTTGAAATCGTAGTCACAGGCATTTATCCCGAAGGTTTTGGAAGCATTGCCCACTGCTTATTTGGTGAAGCATCCCTAATGCTTGACCCCTCAGAATTAGCGATCGCACTCGATATCGGTTCATCAACTTGGTTAATTACCGTGTTTAACGGCAGTGGTGCAGTGATTGACCGGCATCTAATTGAGGGTGGAGCGGGTGAACTGCACACCATGATTGCAGAAGCTCTCGACAAGCGAAACGACCGAGTGAGTCTGC
>NZ_WBKM01000006.1 GCF_015714725.1 Nostoc sp. WHI | reverse complement strand
TCCACGAGTATCAAAGACTCATCCACGAGTAGTAGGGTGCGTAGGCGTAACCCGTCGTAGACATCGCTTTGACTACATTTGTTTAGAGATGAATTTAACTGCTTGGATTTTGCTCAAGCCAAGCAATTAAATCAGATACATTTGAAAAATCTAAAAGCTCTTCTCCTAATCCTTCCAATTGTTCAGTAGATAAGACTTGAAGACGTTCAATTATTAATGAATCTATTTCACCAAAGCGTCTATTTAAAAGGCGTAAAGTATATTTCAATGCTTCCTTCTTCTCTCCCCTTTGTTCTCCCCTTTTTTCTCCTCTTTGTTCTCCTCTTTGTTCTCCTCTTTGCTCTCCCCTTTGCTCTCCCTTTCGTTCTCCCTTCTGGAAAATATCTTGATAAATCACTGACTCTTGCATAATCTCCTCCCGGAATAATTGACGAATAAAATCTTTCTCAAACTTTAACCCGGCTAATATCTCCGTATAAGCAGCAGTATTTTGTCTTGTCTCGATATCTGGAATTTTATCAATTTTCTCAGCAATCTGTGACAATAACGCTTGTGCTGAATCTGTTCGTGTTAATGGTGCTAAAGGCAATAACGCCAGATTGCCCAGAAATAGTGCTGAATCTTGCTCCCACATTCGGATAACTCGATAACGGTGGGTTGTGACTTCGCTGAAATATTCTTCGGTAAAAGCGATTTCGTTACTTGTCTCTTGTAAGAAAATCACTACTTGCGTAACCGGAACTTGATATTTCCGTGTCAATCGAACATAGTAATCGAGCATCCGCAGAGGAATTGGTTCGTTAGATTTGATTGTAGTTTGAAATTCCAGGTGTAGAATCCGATTTTCTGTTTGCAGAAGTATCACCGAATCAGCACGGATTGGTTCAATACTCAATTCGGTTTTTAAGATTTCAATTGTTTGCGGTTCTTGATTTAATAACCAACGAATAAAATCACGGGGATACTTTTCCGCGAGGATTTTACAAAGGTTGTCATATTCTGCCATCTCTAAAAGTTGCACCCGATTTTATTGATTATTTTATATGAGGTTGGCTTTTGACCGTTGAATTAGTTTAATGTTCAAATTAGCTGGGTGCGTAGGACGCAATACTTGCAGTAGGCGATCGCCTCGCAATAACATTCACTCATTCACGAAGCTTTGAGGTTCATCGACGGAGTTCAAAGACTCGTGAGCGAGTATTAAGTGAGTGTGCAAAAATATTATTTATACGAATTAGCCCGATCGCAATACACTTGACCAAAACTATGATCGGCATGAATCTCAATAACCATATCAACCGCTGTTGCATCTTTTACCAACGGCTTGATGAATAATTCGGGGTGAAGCGATCGCCAAAAATAATTGACAAATTGCTCTATCTCTGCATTGCTCATTCCCGATTTACCCGCAGTAATCATCTGCTGTTCTGCTTGTTTGCGCCACTCCAAAGAATAGCGGTAATCGGTGGGACATAACACAATTAAGCTGTCTAATCGCTCCCACAGTGGTAGATAATCATGGAGGCGAAGATTAATATCAAGGGCAAATGCTCGATCTTCATTTGTAAGAATTGGCGGCGGTGCAGTATCAAATACATCTGCGTCGATTGGCCGTACACCCACAAACCAACCTTCAAAGAGTACAATATCTACACCTGTGATTATTTCTGAAGTAGTGCGATCGCCAGCACCTCCATAAACAGATTTATCAAAGCGGGGTACTATAACCGGACTTTGCAACTGGCGGATCTGATCTAGCACATTTAAACCCAAGTCTATATCGTGGGTTCCTGGTGGGCCTCGCCAAATCAAGCGCGGATCTTGCTGTGTTAAAAGCAAGCGATCGCTGTAAGTTTTATACAAGTCATCTAAAGATAAACTCAGAGTCCGGTATCCCAACTGATCGAGAATCAAGCTGAGAATTTTGCACATTGTAGTTTTACCAGTGCCTTGTCCTCCCAATATTCCCTGAATCAGAGGGCGTCCCAACTGTTGGTGCCCTGATGCTAGTTTGATTCCCAAAGGCAGCCACAAATCCCACAATACTTGTAACATTTCCTTGGGTTCTACGTGAAAAGTAGTTTGGCAGAATTGGCTAAAAGCTGGGAGGATAGATTTTAGTAAATGCGATCGCTCTTCTATAACTTCACCTACATTTTCCGGCGTGATCCCAAAAGCTCTCGCCCTTAACTTATCTGCCAGCGCTGCTTCTCTTGCTTGCTGCTGCCAAGTTTCCCCCACCGCATCCGTTGCCAAAATTTCACCCAGCCACAAATTCATAAGTTCCGCTTCTCCTTACGATCCCAGCTTAAAGGCTTCGAGAAATAGGCTGTAGATGAAACCAACTTTGAGGAGATTTAGTGAGTCTATTAACAGCGATCGCCTTGACAAAAAGCTGCGACTATAAAATGTCCTACTGGTAATTTCCGTCAACAGTACTAAAAAAGCAGCTACCACAATATCTAATACACCCTCTTGACCGGCTGTAGTAGAAACTGCGTTTCCCAGAAAAAAACCGAACAAAAAACTAATAATCAGCAACGATAGCCGCCGCCAAGGATTTAAAAACCATTGCCCCAAACGTGTAGCAATGGCATCCAACAAATTATTGAGACGAGTGTTTTGCATTAGAGAGACTTCTGACGAAAAGTCAAGACATCTTGAAATATTTCTATCATAAGGAGGATATTAGTTTGAACATAAACTTATTTGTTAATATTGTAGATATGTGCTGGGCTTCCAGTAGTGTTGATTTAAATTTACGTATTTTATCATCTTTAGGGAAGTACAAGCCCTTAAAAAGCTGCTTCTCTTAAGACCAGATGAAATATATCTATAAGATTTATCCAAGGGTTCTGCAAAGTACGCCTTGTTGAGGTAGCTGGCGGTTTCAGAAAATTTTAATTTTTTTATACAAATGAATTGGCTGGCTCGGTATCTAAGTTTTCTTTTTTATCTAAGCCTACGGTCAAGATAGAAAGCAATGAGTATCCATAACCCATATTGGTCAAACATCTGGGGAATTATTTACTCTAAACGCTTTCTACTCAAAATGATATTTATAATACATTCGTTCTTCTATTTTCAGAAAGTCTACATTAGGCTGCTTTGTGTAATTGGCTTTTGTGATGATAGGCTACTATTTGGTCAAGCCTAGACAAAATATTTATTTCTAAAAACTATCAATATGAAATCTTCAGTATATGGTAACGTCGGTGTTACAGCTTGTTGCTTGGGACTGCTTGTTGTTCTGATGGGATGCTTTGGAGTGAGCGTATCTTTTGAATCCACAAAGCCAGAGACATCTTCACAGTTGCCAACTGAAACTTCTCAGTGGGAGACAACTTCATCTACACCTGTTTTACCTAAAAACGCTATCTCCGCTAGTAGCCTATCTACTCCAGTAAGCACCCCAACCAATCAAGTAGAATATACCAGTACAGAAAATACTTATCCTGTCTTGGCAAATCGTGATAAATTGGCTGAAAAAGCCAAGGATCAAGGAACTTTGCGGATGAGCAATCAAACAAATCAGCCTGTGCGGCTGGCTCTCTTGGCACGCCAGTCGGTAGCAAAAAGCTCTGCTACTAAACAGAAACAGACTAACTATGATGTACCGGCACATTGGGATTTTGCTCCCCAAGAAGGTAGTGACAAAGGACTGACTTTATCGCTACCTCAGAATAATTTAAAGCTGGAGAAGGGAGATATTTTAGTTGCCTTCGCACAAGATGGTTCCCGTCGTTACTGGGGCCCCTATGTTGTCGGAGAAACTCAATTACCTAAGTGGAATTCCCAAAACAGAGAATGGCAATTAGTGTTGAATCAATAGATAGTGCTGAGTGCTGAGTGCTGAGTAGAGAAGTAAAAAATGTTAAATTTAAAATTTATTACTTAGTATTTGACACTTATTTCGTTGAAGAAGAACAAAAGATAGATAACCAACGACTATTGAATAGTTATTGCTGACTATTAACTAATGAGAATGAAATTGAGTGTTAAGCACACTGTGGATCAGTGGTTCAACAGAATAGCAAAGAATCCAGCCCTTGGTGTAACTGTGTCGATTTTATGGTTAATGGCGGTTGGCTGGATAGCTTTTGGGTGGAATTTGGGAAACACTGGCTTGATTGATGAGACAGAGCCACTGTTTGCAGAAGCTTCCCGCCAGATGTTCATCACAGGTGATTGGATTACTCCATTTTTCAATGGTGACACTCGTTTTGATAAACCTGCTTTAATTTATTGGTGTCAGGCGATCGCCTATGCAATTATTGGAGTGAATGAGTGGGCAGTACGCCTACCCTCAGCGATCGCAGCGTTAGGCTTAATTTGTTTGGCTTTTTACACCGTACAGTGGTATTTTGCAAAACAAGACGAATTAGAGCAAGTTTCACGTCCTACTCGCCGCTACTTAACAGCTTTTGTGGCAGCAGCACTCATGGCGTTCAATGCCGAAACGATTATTTGGGCGAGAACTGGCGTTTCAGATATGCTGCTGACTGGATGCATGGCAGCAGCTTTGTTATGTTTCTTTCTAGGGTACGCAGGGAAGGAAGGGAG
>NZ_WBKM01000176.1 GCF_015714725.1 Nostoc sp. WHI | reverse complement strand
TGTTGGCAGACCAGTTTTTGCCATCACTAGATGAGGTAATACAAAGAGTATTGGTTGGGTTATTCGCTTTGTAGGCTAGATAAAGCTGATTGTTAAACACAGCCAATGCAGGACTACCAGAGGTGCTTTGTCCTGACACTTTGTTTAGGTCAGACCAGTTTTGACCATCACTAGATGAGGTAATCCAAATATAATTGGCTGCTTCATTGGCTTTGTAGGCTAGATAAAGCTGATTGTTAAACACAGCCAATGCAGGACTACCAGAGGTGCTTTGTCCTGACACTTTGTTTAGGTCAGACCAGTTTTGACCATCACTAGATGAGGTAATCCAAATATAATTGGCTGCTTCATTGGCTTTGTAGGCTAGATAAAGCTTACCTTTAAACACCGCCAATGAAAATTTTTCAGGAGTTGATTGTGAGGGAATTGTAATTACCCGTTTAGACCTTTCAATTGCTGCCAAATGTGCTTGTGCTACTTCTTGTTTCTTGAAGTCATTATGATCGCCAATAACCTCTCCACAGTCGAGACTAACGAACCGCTTACCAAAATCTTTGTAACTAAACTTTGTACCCGAACGTAGTATCAAGGTTTTATTGTTACCTGAAAGTTTCTTAAAACCTTCTGTTCCCAGAGTTTCATACACATAAGAAGTAATTCCTTTAAGTAAAGAATCTTTATTAGAGTATGTACATACTATTGGCCCGTGAATCCATAAATCAATGTAAGATTCCTCCAGTTTTGAATCTAGGACATCTGATGGAACGCCCGGTAAACTTTTGTTAGCAGATAACGGGGATTGGATAAAAAACACTGTTTTTATGCGTGTTGTTAATTTATGTAATGCTCCCCTAATCAGAAGAGTACCCATACTGTGACCAGCAAGGTGGATGTTAATTTTACTATGCTTAGTTGCTATAGCATTTAGAAAAGGAGCTAAACCATTTTTACCGATATCTCTTGCTGGTGCTAATTTTGTTATATTCCCTATGAAGTTAATAAAGTCGTACCATTCACCGTCATCAATTATTTGTGAAGGCCATATCACCCCACATATTGCAATTCCCTGCTTACCATCTTGGCATTTGTGCAGTTGCTCCAAATAATTTTTGTAAATGTCTTTGGCAGCAGTTCTAGTATTGTTGACTCCATGTACTAAAACGATTAAGTCAGTAACGATCAAGTCAGTAATTTCACTTTTATTCTTCAACTCTTGAATTACTGTATTTTCTACCGTCGAATCAACAAGTTGGCCATGACCATTAAAATGAACATCTATGTCAATACCGTAGCCAATTTACGAGGGTTCAACGCCTGTAGAAAGGGGATGAATACGTCCTAAAGAAGTAAGCTTGGCAAAAATCTGGGTTAATAAAATAGGCTCAGGCATTTCAGGAAGCATTTTTAACATTTCACGAACATATCGAAAGCCGCGATAATAAGCCTTAAGATCAATAATGCCGGAACCGGGATTGTGCCGACGAAAATCAGCAAGAAGATAGTGGGATAAATTGACCATAAAGAATGCTAGATTAGCAGCATTAGTTACAGCAGTTTGGCTCAAGTTCATAAAATCTTCTAATCCCCAAAATTGCTTGGCATCTCGAAAATTGAATTCGATTTGAAAACGAAGCTTGTAATAGTCGATAATTTTTTCAAATGATAATTTTAGATCACTTGAAAATAGAATTACATGACTACAAGCATTAGTTTTAAGATTGATTTTAACCAAAATAACTATATTCAGTGATTGGGCAAATTCCTTGTGGAGTAAAGTAGCTTGATAAATATCAGTTTTGATATCGTCTTCAATGGTACTTTTACACAAATATGCGTCAGGTATATTACAATAATCCAGCTTGTTACCGTATTTACGACGGGAACGACGATTGGGATCAGGGTTTTGGTAAGGTATATAT
>NZ_WBKM01000256.1 GCF_015714725.1 Nostoc sp. WHI | reverse complement strand
CTGCTCCCCTGCTCCCCACTCCCCACTCCCCACTCTCCACTCATACAATCCCACACGCGGAACTGTCCGGGGTAATGGAGGATTGTATGCAGTTGACAAGCAAGTGTCGGCGATAAATTGGAGAGCATTAACGAAATTTTCCACGCCGCCTTCGCTAAAATACTGCCATATCTGGTTAACAATACCCAAGGGTACGGTAGACTGGGAAATTAAATCGGGATCAAAAGCGTCGTCCCCTGGCATGACAATGAGGGTTTTACCATTACGTTGCACAATTTCCTGCACTACTTCTAAGCCATAACCCCAGTAGGAACGTCCTCCTAACAGGCGCAAAATAATTACCTCGGCAAGTTCTAAAACTTGCTCTCCATAAGTATCTATGCTTAATTGTTGCTGCAACTGCAAGAGGTTGGCAACTCTTAATGCTGGAAAGCTTGCAGGTAATTTTGTCACCGCAGCTGCTAGGGTTTGAATGTCGGTATCGGCAGCCGTAATCAACACAAAAGGCGCTGGAGTTTGTTCTAAAAAAATTAAACCCTCTGACTGATTCCATCCACCCGATGTGCTACTTATACGATGCATAATGCTGTCTTACCGTTTTTAACTGTTGGTTAATACACAATCAAAACAAACTTTTTTGAAAATGCTTACTACAGCGTTGATATTTTATCGCAAATCGATCTAAGGCGCGATCGCTTTACCGCCGATATAGAACCAGAGCTATTTCATTCTCATCTAATCCACCTCACGCCTCAGAATAAATTGCACAATGAAGCTATGTGATAATACCCGAAGTCGGCACTACTGCGACTCAATGTTTTAATCCCTAATAGGGATTCTGATGAATTGCAATGCAAATGTCTTTGTTTGATCTCCCTGAATTTCAGGAGTTTCAATCCCTAATAGGGATTTTGATGAATTGCAATGTGCGATCGCTCTATCTTGCAACTGCTGCAAACAAACCGTTTCAATCCCTAATAGGGATTTTGATGAATTGCAATAATTTGCCCACGTTGTCAAAAAAATGATTGATCATGTTTCAATCCCTAATAGGGATTTTGATGAATTGCAATTAAAGATACCTAATCCTGTAGCAACAGAATTAAGTTTCAATCCCTAATAGGGATTTTGATGAATTGCAATTTTTGAAGCAAGCAATTGATGAGATCAGAGGTCAAGGATTGTTTCAATCCCTAATAGGGATTTTGATGAATTGCAATAATATTTATGGCGGGTTAGTATTTGGAGTAAATCTAGTTTCAATCCCTAATAGGGATTTTGATGAATTGCAATCAAAAGCACTGAAGACTTTGTGAGGTTCTGTAAAAGTAGGTTTCAATCCCTAATAGGGATTTTGATGAATTGCAATAGGAATTTAAACGCACTGTTGAAATAAGGAGGGATGTTTCAATCCCTAATAGGGATTTTGATGAATTGCAATGGAACGAGTGTAAAGGATTCTGGAGCAAGATGAATGGTTTCAATCCCTAATAGGGATTTTGATGAATTGCAATTCAGTCCTCTCCTGTTCCGTCGCAATGCGAACAATTGTTTCAATCCCTAATAGGGATTTTGATGAATTGCAATTACAGCAAGCCACAAAAAAAGAAGGTTCACTCGTGTTTCAATCCCTAATAGGGATTTTGATGAATTGCAATTCTTGCAAGTCTTTCTTGTCAACATTCTCATAGGAGTTTCAATCCCTAATAGGGATTTTGATGAATTGCAATCGTGTGTTTGGATAGTATTGCGTTCTTTTGTTGGTGTTTCAATCCCTAATAGGGATTTTGATGAATTGCAATCAACGAACCCTGTAACTCTCACTGCCATAGTCAAGGTTTCAATCCCTAATAGGGATTTTGATGAATTGCAATTTATCCTTGAGTGTTACTCGATTGGTTGATGCACTGTTTCAATCCCTAATAGGGATTTTGATGAATTGCAATAAATCTGCAATGGTTTCAAAATATTAAGTAAATGAGTTTCAATCCCTAATAGGGATTTTGATGAATTGCAATTTGAATTATTTCAGGTGCGATCGCGCCAGCATTTAGTTTCAATCCCTAATAGGGATTTTGATGAATTGCAATGCATCGTAAATCGCAGTTTCAGCAGCAATTCTCTGTTTCAATCCCTAATAGGGATTTTGATGAATTGCAATTTTGACGGACATCTTTTGAGGAATTGAATTCTAGTTGTGTTTCAATCCCTAATAGGGATTTTGATGAATTGCAATGGACAAATTCATCTGATGTCTACACTCTTAAGTGTTTCAATCCCTAATAGGGATTTTGATGAATTGCAATGAACCTTTATCAGGCTTACACTGTACCATTTGGGTTTCAATCCCTAATAGGGATTTTGATGAATTGCAATTTGAGGGCGGCTCCCAAATTCGCCAGTATCCTGACCCGATTAGCGGTCTGTTTCAATCCCTAATAGGGATTTTGATGAATTGCAATCAAGCGCTCGGTTTCTATCACTTTTACCTTTGGTTGTTTCAATCCCTAATAGGGATTTTGATGAATTGCAATTAGTGACCACCGCAATGCTGTAAATATTGCCTATGATATAGTTTCAATCCCTAATAGGGATTTTGATGAA
>NZ_WBKM01000216.1 GCF_015714725.1 Nostoc sp. WHI | reverse complement strand
CCAACATCCGCCACCGTCGCCATCTCCTCACCTTCCCCATCCCCCACCCTGCGGGAAGCTAAAGCTACATTTTCTTCAGTCCCTCAGCCCGCAAGCTGGTGGACACCAACAAAAACCTTCTTAGTGACGCTGGTAGTAGCTGGTACTGCTGGATTAGTTTTCTGGGGACTGAATAGCAACCGCGATGTCGGGCAAGTCCAACCTACTCCCACAGCTAGCCCAATTCCAACCAGTAACCAACCGACTGATCCCTTAGCACAATATTCAGCAGCAGAACGGCAGCGTAAAGAAAGATTAAGCGATCGCCGTCAACAGTTGAGTATTGAAGAAAATTTCTATGTTAATTTGGTGAATCAAGTTTTTTGGGACAGAAATCCCAGTTTACGGGGACGCACTCTCAGCGATCGCCCTGAAGACGAGGGTTTGCGTGCAGAATGGGATAAAACAGCTTCAGAATTGCTGGAAAAGCTAGCACCACTGAGTTCAAATACACGCCGACAACTGGGAACTTATACAACTGCTGAACGCGATCGCTGGAAAGTAGAAGTCAATAAAATCAACGTTGGTAGTCGTTCTTTATATGATTTGGGAGACGCTGCTTTCTTAAGTGTATTTTCTGAGCAGCGTGGTAAAGATTTTCGATCTCAGCCCATTGGACAAGTTTGGTACGGATTTGTGAGCGATAAACTCAGTGCTATCCTCGCCGGTAGCGCTTTCCAGAAACTTGTCTTTGAGCCAGATGCGATCGGTAAAACAGTCAGTGGTACTCTTCAAGCTGGTGGTGGTAAAGTGTTCATTGCTGAACTTGCCAAACAGCAATCTTTGGAATTAAAGCTACAAGCAAATTCTCAAATTTTATTATCAGTCTATTCACCCTCTGGCAAAATCAAATTTTTAGAAGATTCTACCCAGCGCACTTTGTCAACTAAATTAACAGAAAACGGATTTTACGAGTTTGTCGTCGTTTCCACAGCATCGAAACCAGTAGATTATCAGCTCAATATTATAGCGGAAACTCCCACCCCACCCGCATCGCCAACGCCCACGCCTACACCAACTCCCACGCCAACTCCCACGCCAACTCCCACGCCAACTTCTACGCCAACTCCCACGCCAACTTCTACGCCAACTCCCACTGAAACCTCCACACCTACACCTACACCGACACCGACGCAGGAGGCAACGCCTCAGTAGAGAGTCAATATAGTTCGGTTAAACTCAAAAAATAAAAGTATGTAGGTTGGGTTTCGTCTCTCAACCCAACCTACGCAGTCTAAGCTTTTTAGGTCTAACTGAACCGTATTGAAACTGCTTAGTGACCGGCCATCGCTAATTTTGCGATCGCAAATAACTATATAAAATTTATGTAAAGCTCAAGTGTTATTTAGCGCCAAACATTTTTGAATAGATATATAATTTTAACTTATCTATTTAAAATTGTTTTCTGTAATATAAAATATTTTTCTAATTCAAGATAATATTTTTCTGTAATATAAAATATTATTTTGAAACGTAACTTAACGACAATACCCCGTTAAGCTAAGAAACTTGCAACGTTCACCAAAAAAACCAATAGATTGGAGAAAAATATTTAATTAAAGCTTAAAAACTATATATCAATGTATTATGAATCTTATTTATTAAAATTTTAAAGATTTGGTAAATAAGTTTATGTAACCTTATACTTCATGATAAATAAATAACTAGATTGGGTTCAAAAAATTTGGAAAAACAACCAAAATATTTGACCTAATTACTTATCCATTTGGGTAATCAATTAGGACTTTCAAGAAATAAATTATCTAATTTTATAGAGTAGGCGTTTCGTTTGCCTGCAACTAAAGCCAGCTTATTTGGGGCAGCTCACAATAAGTAGTTGGATATTTTTTTGTTTAGAACTTCCTAACCAAATAATTAATGTTTCACAACATTAGATTACGCAAATGGCAAGTAATCTACATTGAACTGATGAATAGTTCTTTGACTAAGACTGAACTTACATAGTGAGAAATTTAGGAAAAATAACATGGCATTTATTTTCGGCACTACAGGTTCTGACACAAGAAATGGGACTTCGAGAAGTAGCACTATTTCGGGAAATGACACTATAGTTGGTTGGGCTAATGGAGGTGATGCCAATAGTATCTCCGGTAACGATACTTTGAATGGTTTGACTGGTGACGATTCACTTGCAGGTGGGACATCAAATGACAGTTTAAGTGGTGGAGATAACAATGACACACTTGATGGGGGCACAGGAAACGACATTCTAAACGGTGGTGCAGGGACAGACACCTTCATAGGCAGTCAGGGTAACGACAGCATTGATGGCGGAGATGGCATTGATACCGCAGACTACAGGCAACTAGGTCAAATAACCTTGTCAGGTGTCGGAACTATTGTCAAAGCTGGGGGATTGGGGCAAGACCAACTCTTTAAAGTAGAAAGGATTATTGCTAGTGCTAATGTTGCCAACAACACCATAGATGCATCCCAATCTTTGTCAGGAGTATCTATCACCGTTAACCTGCAAACTCAAAGTTTGGCTGCCAATAACGTTCCTGGTTTGGGAACATTGCCATTTACTGTAGTCAACTTTGATAATGTCATCGGCACAAATGCAAATGACAGCATTATTGGCGATACCCAAAATAACCAATTATCCGGTAATAATGGCAATGACACAATTAATGGGGGCGCAGGAAACGACACTCTAAACGGTGGTGCAGGCACAGACACCTTCATAGGCAGTCAGGGTAACGACAGCATTGATGG
>NZ_WBKM01000204.1 GCF_015714725.1 Nostoc sp. WHI | reverse complement strand
AAAGTTGTTGTTCTTTCTTCTCATTCTTCTCAAGGCACTGTTCAATCAGCTTTAAATGCTGGCGCTGATTCTTATATTCTCAAGAAGAATAATGTTCCCCTAATTTTAGAAGCAATTAAAACCACCTTCTACGATAGCAAGTCTTTTTTTGACCCTGATATTAGCCGACATAATTTTTTATTCCAGCAGAAAATTAAGGGGAAGACTTACCAAGATCATCTTAGTGCCACTGAAATGCAAATTATCTCTTTGATGGCAGATGGTTCTTCTAATAAGCTGATTGCCGAGCGGTTATTTATTACTGAAAGTACCGTTAAAGGCCATATTAACAAGATTTTTGCTAAGTTAGATGTCAAGGATCGCGTCAATGCTCTGATTGAAGCTAGTAAACTTGGATACATCGAACAAGATTACCTGAAAGTAGGTTAGCTACTTATACCAATTCGCAATTCGCAATTCGCTTTTTCGCCCATTCGCAATTAAGAAACTTAGATGCAGCAAAACTTTCCTAATTTACATCTGTTGCCTCATTTTGGAGAATTGGTATTACTCACTTGAATTAAACAATAGCCCTGGGTTTTACTCTGCTGTGTTTGACAGGCTTCAATTGCTGCTTGATTTTTTAAGATGATTTGATACATCTGTTTACCCTCTTGGGATTTTGCCCATTGGAGAATCTTAAGATCGTTACGTGAGACTAATACTGACTGATTCGTTCCTATATTTTGCACCAGATTCCATGTGGTCAGCGAACCCAGCAAGGTACTGCCAGCCGCTACTAATCCACACACAAGAGATACTGTCCCCAATCCCCAGCCGGACTGCACTTTCATGCCTGTGCCGGTGGGCTTGATTTTTTTGATCTCATCACGCACGGCACTAGAGACAACTGTATAATGCATTGACTCGGCTTGTTTGCTTGTCTTCTCCAATTTTTGGTCTATCAGTGCTGCCCACGCTTCTATCATTGCCTCCATTCTTGCCTGGAGGTCTATCATCGTTTCTTCATATCTGCCCAGTGTCGCCATCATCCTAAACGTTGGATCGTCTGGTGTAATTCCTAGTTGATATGCCCCTTCAACTATGCGTTTTTGTTCTGATGGGGAATAGCCTTGTAATGTGTCTTGTAGTGTCATCAATCAAGCCCTAGATATTTAATAGCCAAATTGTTATTCATCACTGAATGACGAAACTTTTTAATCCATTGAAAAATGAAGCTTCTCCAAAATAAAATTATTGATAGCTCCTGGCAAACTTGTGAATATGGTTTACCAGTCTTTTCCATCGCTTGATAATGATTCCGATGTAGAGCCGTTAATTCTACTTCTGTACCTCCTATAATTAACAGCTTTTTCCGTATCTTCTCCTCATATTCTCTAAAATCTGGTGTAAAATGGTAATTTTTCACTACCACGTAGTTAGCGTTATTAGTCGCGTTCTGGATGATTGCATTTAAGTAATATATACAGTCTTCCCTGTGAGAAATAGGTTGAAGAAATGTTAAATTCCAACCAAATTTTACTACAACCTCAAATAAACTAGCACTCTCGATATATTGAATTACTTTTTCAATATCTTGTCCGGGCATATCAACAATCATCACATCTAAGTCAGGATGATTTAGGTCATCTGTTATTGCATCAGTATCGTCATTTGATAAATCAAACTTCTTAATGGTTGCTATATGTTCATAAGCCTGAAATACAGGGAATGATTCTTGGTTATAAACCTTTATCCGTTTTCCTTTTTGGGCTAACATTTCTAGCAATAGCTTGATAACTGTAGACTTACCCACCCGCGCATCTCCTACAGTTATAATCATTCTTTTTGACATCTTTTTTCCTATTCAGATAAAATCTTCTCTATGCCAAATAAATCTTTTTTTTGCTTTATTTGCCCTTTAAAATTGTTTAGCCAGCTTAAGACTCTACCAAATACAGACGGATATTCATCTTGTTCAAGTCCTTGTCTAAATGTCAGATTTTTAACATCTAAATAATCGTAGGATTTTTTCGCTAACTTTGGCATAGTTATACTTGTGAAATCATGCCCTGTTGCTTTTACTTGCTGTTCCATTTCTTTGACTTTTTGTGAGTTATCATAAAAAGTAAATTGTTCTGTCTCTCCGTAAAACAAGTTTTTTACTATTACATAATCCACCCGATCACCGCAGAAACTATATAGTTCTAGTAGTTGAGTTATACAATCAATTATTGTGCTAATAACTACTACTATCGTCACCTGCATCTTACATTTATTATTGACTACATCTAAAAACCCCATCTCGGTTATTAAAATTTTTAAAGTTGGCAGAAATTGTGATGGCGTTTCTAGTAATATCAAAGATTGTTCATCTTGATTTTTCCCCGATTCATTTGATTTGGGATAGACTAATTCTTTTAAATTATCTACAAATTCGTCTAATTTATCTGAGTTAGATATATCTAAACGATGAATGTTTGCAGCTTTTTCATAAAATCTGATCAAGTGTGGATTAGAATTATCCGCGTCTAACCCGACAAATTTTACTGCGTTATCTATGTAAGTTTGCGCTAAACCTCTGGCAAACGTTGACTTACCAACACCTCCTTTATCTCCTGTCACCATTACTAATCTTCTTAGTTGTTGTGGATTATTTTTATTGTTGTTATTCTTATTATTCTTTTCGGATACTGGATTATTAGACTGTGTATTACTAGTGTTTTCTTCTATCGCATTGTTAAGTGCTATATTGTCGAGTACTAGGCTGTCTAACTCTGTATTACTAATGTTTTCTTCTGTCACATTGTTGGGTGCTACATTGTCGGGTGCTGTGCTATCGGGATCTGTATTACTAGTGTCTTTTTCTATCGCATTGTTGGGTGCTATATTGTCGGGTACTGGGCTGTCGGGATCTATATTAATAGTATCTTTTTCTATCGCATTGTTAGGTGCTATATTGTTAAACGGTGTATTACTAAAGGGTTGATCTGCCAGATTGTTGCCAGTATTTCGGTTATTATCGTTGGCTATCTTAATAGTCATCATTCTTCTTCCTTTTGATATTGACTAATTGTTTTACAGATACTGTCTTTGAAATATCGGTCGGATTTTAATTCGTACCCAATGCACAAATTTATTAATCAAGTCCGCTTTGACAATCGTCTTTAAGGTATTGATGGCTGTAAAATTTAAAGTTTTTATTTTTACTACCTCTTCTTCAATAACTACATAACGTTCTTGACTGTGAATATTCATCAGTACTATTTTTTCGTTATTTAATTCTGCTGCAACGATGTTGAACACATCTTCGGTAAATATCTCTAGCCCTAAAGGGGTAGAGATTACCCGCACCGTGCTACCCAAAGGGTGATCGAATTCCCAATATGTCCATACTCTTCCCATAAATAGATTGCCATATTTGATTCAACACACGAAGCTATTTAGGTACTGTTTTTTTCAGTACTATAGTTTCTTGATTTTTAAAAAATACATTATAAAATTACTAGCGATTATTTTTGGTTTTCAAAGAATTGCCGCTATAAATACCAATATTATTCTTAGGTAAAACTGATAACGGTTGGATGTTAAGCCTATCGCCAACCTTGATATTGGCAGCGCCTTTTACTAGCTCTAGCACTTGGGAGGCAACTTTCCCCTTGTAGATGGGACAAGGGGTTTTGTGACAAGGTTCGGCATTGTAAACCGCAGTTGTCACCACATTGTCCTTAAGATAAAAGATGTCTAATGGAAAATTTACCTTGTACATCCAGAAAGGCACGTCGTAAATTTCTCTGCCCAGGTTGAATAACATCCCGCGATCGCCGTTTAAGGATGCTCGAAATTTCAGCCCTTTCTCTAATTGCTCTGGTGTAGAGGCGACTGAGAGCTTAAATGTGCGATCGCCGTGGGTGAGGATGTGGGTAACGGGTAAATTTTGGGGACGAGTTTGGACGTAACCGAGCGCCACAGTGCCAATGATAATTAATACTCCAGCAACAGGGCCTAGTATGTTCAGTAACTTGAAAGCAGCAACGTATAAATCTTTCTCATCAGGAATTTTAAGAATTTGCATAATTATCCAAAAATATCAACATTGCCGAGACTATATATAGATGAATCAATCGGGCTAGATGGTTGTCCTTGTAAAGCCGCAATGTTACGCATACTTTCAACCCGGTCAGCTTCGCGGATGGCCAGAGGATTCATACTCTGCCTTGCAGCCAGCAATGCCGACAATGTAATCTCAAGTGATGGCAGCTCGCTAGCTGGTGTAACATCATCACCAAACATTTGACAGAAAGTAGAGATGGCCGCACGTTCAACAATGGCTTGAATCTCCGCACCGACACATCGCTGCGTGGCTTTGAGTAACCTTTTCCATTCTTCTTCGCTGTACCCATCGCCCCCGTTACGAAAACGAGCATCGAATTTAGCTAGATGGATCTTGAAAATTGAGTGGCGTTCGCCGTAATTTGGGAGATCCACCTTGAAAATCTCGTCGAAGCGTCCACTTCTGGTTAGCTCTGGTGGTAGCCATTGAATATTGTTAGCCGAAGCGATAATTAAAACCTCACTAGTACGTTCTTGCATCCAGGTCAAAAGCATACCAGCTAGGCGTTTGGATAAATCATCATCGCCGGCGAATCCCTTATCAAAGTCATCAAGGTATAAAATTACACGATTGATTCGGTCTACCAGTGCGAGTAAGCTTTTTAGCTTGTACTCAGCCAAATTACCGTAACTGCGGAAACTACCCCACTCCAAAATAATCAGAGGTAGCCCCAATTGTGCAGAACTTGCTTTAGCCGAGTAAGATTTTCCTGTTCCCGGTGGGCCGATTAATAAAATCCCCTTGGGTAAGCGCAGATTATAGGCTTTAGCTAATGTGGATAGAAGGCGCTTATAAGTTTTAAACGCTTGCTGCATCAGTTCCAGCCCCCCGATAGGAGTGCTAGGGGGTTGGAGAAATTGAATATTATAAATCCGCTTGAACAGTTCGATTTTGTAAGCGGACAGTCTTTCTACTAACTCATCCGGTGTAATTTCATGATTTGCGATTGCCTGTCTGATTCCATAGTCAATGTCTGCCAAGTACATCCCTAAGCCGGCGATCGCAGTCGCATGAATATCGCCATAACTATAATTAGGTAATACTTGAGCTAAGTAACTGCTTATTTCCAGGGTAGCTGGCAGTTGTTGAATGACTGTCGGAACTTCGGGGGCAATGTCAGATGACACGGTGGCGTTTGACCCTAAGAGAATCGCTGCTTTGTTAGCATTGCAATTGTACAGCTTCAGGTTAATGAGGGCAGACTTAATCCACTCGGAAGTCAGAAAGAAATCGGGGTCAGTGGTAGACTCTCCCAGCCAAGGGAATATGCCCTCCAGTATGAGAATGCCCTGTAAATCAGTGGTTTTCCAAAATCGGAGAATCTCAAAGTAATGTTCGCGCCTGCTTTTGGCGATCGCTTGATACTGGTCAACACTTTGTAAAGTTAATCCCTCCTCATTAGTAGATAACTGCTGTAGCGCATCATCCTCCAGCGTCCACAGGTAACAGTTAATGTTGTATTGCTGGCATTCACTGGCGAGATTTGTCAAAAGTTTGAGTCTTTCTTGTAATGGAGACTCGACAGCTATCAGCTTATTGTTAAGTTTGATTAGAGAGAATATTTGCTTTGTTAACTCATTACTCATCAGGATTTTAACTAATTTTCACCCCAATATTATTGATAGCTAAAACTCTTTACTAGCTACTTTGGTACTGAAAAAATCGGTACTAGAGTAGCTTGACTTTTTTGCAACTATAGCTCTAATTCCTCGTGTTTTTGTTGTGAATAACGTTGTTGCAATTGATGGGAGAAATTGATTAACTGCGTATTCCAATCCCCACTTTCGCACTTGAGTTGAGTCGAGTGTGGCAGTAGTTCTTTAACAGCCCGTGCCACTGTTGATTGACTAAAAGCTACCTGTACATGAGTCACATTACGTAATCTTTCAACAGGTAAATTTGAAGTGTCATCTGCTGCCATGTAAACTGTTCTGTTTTCTGGTATTCCTTTAACCTGATATTCCAGCATGGCTACTGAAATGGCATCAATGGGAGAGTCAGACAGCACGACAGTACTAGTTTGTTCGCTAGGCTTTTTCCCCAAAGTAAAGTAAAACCAGCTATCACGGCGAACAGTACCTAACTCATAACCAGAAAATGTATTAGCTGTCCCTTCTAAAAATGCCCCTTTGGTCTTTCCGTTGAGATCCCGCATCACAAAAACTACATTTGCTTTTGAGTCGGCATAAACTAGCCCCTGGTTATGTAACATTTGTACACAATCAGAAGGTATGCTTCGTTTCTGTTTGAGGTAATGTTCAACGACTGACCAATTAGCTTTATCCTCAACGGGTGGGGTGAATTGGGGTGCTGGTTGAGTTTGGATAATGTCAGCCGCAACTTTTTGAGCATGAGCGATCGCTGCCCTTTGGGCCCCGACTTCACCAAATCGCTCCCCGATCCATGCGATCGCAGTTGTTTGGTTACATTGATTAACGTGTTTCACCA
>NZ_WBKM01000372.1 GCF_015714725.1 Nostoc sp. WHI | reverse complement strand
TTTAATTACAAACATCATAAGTAATAAGATATTTATGCTCCTCTCTGGAGCGGAAAAATAATAAATATCTTTTAAGTGTTGATTGATGATTTAATATGAAATTTACAAAACTCGATTATTGTCAATATTTACTTAGTAGTCAAATAAACTACACTCTTACTAATTTAGCAGAACACTTAGAAAATATTAGTCATGATAAAATTAATTATTATTTAAAAAATGAAAAGCTAACTCCTCGTCTACTTTGGGATAATGTGAAATCTGGATAGGTTAAGAAGCTCAACAGTAGCAGACCAAATCCAATGGTTAAATCCTGACACTTCCAGAAATGTAATCAAAGAGATTGAACGAGTTCATTCCACCAAATACATTGAGTCAGTTCGCTCCTATTCTGCAAGAGGTTGGGGTTGTTTTGAGTCAACACAGATTTCTCCCCAAAGCTTTGAGGTTGCCTGCCTTGCGGTGAATGCTTGGTTGGATGGGGTTGATACTGTTTGGCAGGTGGGAAGACCAAGCTTTGTTCTGGCCAGACCACCAGGACATCATGCACTAGCAGATGAAGGGATGGGATTTTGCATTTTCTGTAATGCCGCAATTGCTGCCCTTTACGCTTTGGCCGCAGGACAAATCAAGCGAGTTGGAATTCTTGATTGGGATGTACATCACGGTAATGGAACGCAGGCGGCCGTGGAAAATGTTCCCAACATTGCTTTTTGTTCAATTCATCAATCTCCAGGTTATCCACACACAGGAAAATCCGACGAACATGGTAATTTTCACAATGTATTGAATCTTCCAATTGCTCCAGGTAGTTTAATACAAGATTACTGTAAGTTATTTGAGGAGATGGTTGTACCATTTTTCAAAGATTTCCACCCAGATATCTTGATTGTTAGTGCGGGATATGATGCCAACCAAGCAGATTTGCTTTCTAAGATCAACTTACAGCCCCAAGATTACGCCATACTGACTGATTATTGCCTCAATATTACACCGCGAATCCTTTTCGGTTTGGAAGGCGGTTATGAATTAGAAAGTCTTTCTTTATCTGTGCTTGAGACAGTCAAACAGTGTTTAAACGTCTTCGTTGTGGACGCATAATTACAAAAATTCTTTTGGCTGCATACAGCTTATACAACCTAAATCTGCTCCGGGAGCAGTGCAATTTTGTTAGGTGTAGAACTTACGCAAAACTACATGCACTCTGGGGCGAATGGCACTAAGTTAAGATACAGCCCTTGCCCTGACTGGTTCCCAGCCTGGAGGCTGGGAATCCTATTGGGAGGCTCCGCCTCCTCTTTCTTGACGAGAGGCAGAGCCTCTCAGAATACATTCCCAGTCTAAGACTGGGAACGAGGTGACACAAGCCTTTGGGCTTTTCTTAGTACCATTCCACTCTGGGGCAATTCATGAATTGCTCCTAAGAAGAAAATGATTCTTTTCGGCTCTCGACTTTATCAATTCAGTTGAGTGTACTGTGGGCAAACCTTTGCCCACAGTACAACTAATTCACGCCCCGCAGCTTGCGAGTATTATCAACTAAACTCTGAGCAAATTGATCAAATCTTTGGGAGAGTTTCTCATCTACCAGCTTACCTTCAGGACTGAAAGCACCCCAAGCTTGCCCGATCGCAATTTGTTCTGGAATTACCCAACCATGAACCCATCTGATAATTAACCGTAGATCATTTAAAGCGTTACTATTAGACTGACCACCCAGGACACTAATTAATCCAGTCACTTTATCAGACAGTTGCTCAAAGCTCATCAAATCTAGAGCATTTTTTAGAACACCACTAACACCACCATGATACTCAGGTGTTGCTAAAATTAATCCATCGGCGCGACTGACTGTATCCTGCAACCTCTGAACATCTGGATACTCTAAGTACTCTTTTGCGCCATTGCAAAATGGTAGCTGCAACTGCCTTAAATCGAGAATTTCTACTTCTGCACCTAGAGCTTCTACTCTTTGCACTGCTAAGAGTAAAGCAAGCTGGGTATAGGAGTTGGGTCTTAAACTACCACCAATGCCAACAATTCTCACCATAATTAACCTACTAATTACTAACTAGCTAATATCACGAGATTTTTTTGAAAAGCGGAATCGTTATGAGTATGCTTATATTAACGATTGGTGTCGGAATGTGTCAAACTAAAATTTATTGCTAGGAGTATTGACTGCTGGGCAATGGCGCAAGGCTAGTGAGTCACTGCCGGAGGCAGGGGAGCAGGGAGCGGGGAGCAGGGGAGAGACTGGGACAGAGCTTGTACTCCGCCCCAGATCGAGCGTCCTAGAAGGACGGGACTTGCTCCCCCAGCTAAGTGCCTTCTTCCCCCCCTGCTTCTTCGGTCATTGACCATCAGAACTTGTTGTTAATATATAAGACTAGCTTAGTTGTCATCCCACTGGGGAGTAAAATTATCCGGGCTGTTCAACTTCATCCAATAGCCGGAAAAAACTTGGGAATGGTTTTGTGTGGAATCCCCACTAGCTGCGATCGCGTTCGTACTCCTGTGCCGTTTCATACTCACGCTGAAACTGTTTTAATTCTTGCACCCGTTTAAATAGCTGATCGCGTTGTGAAGTGTTGACGGTTTCTAGCTCCTTGACTTTGTGAGCTAATTGCTTAATCAGCAAGAACAATACGTTTTTATCAATATTTTCAAGTGTCTCACTGTTTACCAGCAGGCTGTTTAAGGTTTCACTTGCGGATGTAGTGCATTCTAGGAAATTACCAATAACCTTAAAATCCCAAGTTTCACCATCGACATCTTGGGGATGAATGTAAAAGCTATACTGATTGTTTTGGTCTTTTTGAACTCTAAGCCTAAAATCAATTGCTTTTCCATCGTGTAACTGAAAATAATTTTCTACTGTAAATTTATCCATCATGCTCAACCTTAAAAAGTTAGAAGAAATTCTCGAATACTTCCTATCTCTGCCCTCAACGTTTATAGCCTATTACGATGATTTATACGGGCATCCTTGGGGAAGAACAAAGCTTTTAGGTATGCTGTTGCTGGGCTTTGCATTTTATCTTGGGTTGTTCAGTCTAAATTTTTAGAATAAACCCCCAGCGAGTTATCCCCGGTCAGAGGGTTTAGGATGAATTAGATAAGCTTCAATTCTCAGCAGTTCCTTGTCAACGGCATCAAAGCGGCTCTCTATCTCGTCAAAACCGTGAGCCATGCCATCTGACATTTGCTTTAAATTATTTTTTAAATGCTCAAAGTCTCGCTGTGCTGCATACTCTTTTTTAGCGGCTTCTGCGGCCCTATTGTTGGAAAGTTCATAGATATTTCTGAAATGGGGATGATTTTATAACCACCCCCTTGTATTGGTATCTGACTTTTCCCGTTAAGTCTCTGTTGCAAGCTGCAAACCCTCACAGAGGTCGTGTAATTTTAACCAACCTCGCCACAGTACCTGGATACCAATAGGAGTTCTATGTCGATGTTCAAGATATCCGCCAAGACGAGCGATCGCTTCCACAGCCCAACCAGCTGTTAACACTTTAGGTAGTTTGGGCGATTTTGCTTTCAACACCTTAATCTGAAGGGGATTGAGGATTTCCATAGCGGTGGCTGTTGGCTATGGCGCTGGAAAGTCTCACAAACCAAGCATGGGATGAAGTGGAGCGAGTTTACCCGAATTTGTACAAACCGGAGCAGGGCGGGTAAACTGAATATCTAAAACTTCAAAACAACTATTCGCGATGCCTGCGGCGGCAAGCTACGCACTTAGTCAATCAGGCGCGATGCCTGCGGCGGCAAGCTACGCATTTATTGGGCATCGGGCATTGGGTACTGGGTGTTGCTAACTCCTGTAAAATATTGCCTTGTAACGCGCAATACAGGCGGCAAAATGAGCAAAGGCGGACGAACTGGTACAACTTGGGGGAATGGGTGGAACAGTGGTAACACAACACCGATCCGCGTGCCAATTGCATTGAAAGATAACATTTTGGCTTATGCTAGAGCGGTAGATGAAAATGATGTAGTCCCCTTGTCAGCAGGGGATTTTCTACAGATAATTGACCGTTACATTGCTTGGAGAACCAAAAATTATCGCTCTACCCAGCAATCTAGAGAACCGGATATTACAGCTCCTACATGGGATGAACTGCGGAAGCTGCGGAAGCTGCTGCGAGAATCTCCAGAATTGTTAAATTAGCTGGTTAAAACGTCTTTCGGCACGTTTGGCAAAACCAGCGCTGGACAACAACCCCGTTAGACAATTTGTGCGTGCCGTTTTTAAAAATTAGTAAGCCCCAACACTTCGGGCATTGTGGGCGAATGACCATTTTTACCATCTTGGATCAATTAAATCTGGTTCTATTTCACTGGCAATTTGTCCTTGCCTCATTAACCACTGCCCAAGAATTTTTGCGGCGGGTGGAATATGATGTTTATAACAGTATTCGTCGTATTCTTCCGACCACGGAAGATTGTGTTTAAATGCGTTTTCTGGCATAATTCATATTAGTTAGTATCCAGAAGCCACCTAGATTTGCAACGTCAGGGGTGGCTTTTTGGTTTTTGAGGTCAACGGTGACGTTTAAGTTTCATCTTTGCTGCTATATCTTGCATCTGATTTAGTAGCGAGGGATTTTGTTTAAATAATTCTGGCAATCCATCTAGGACGAATGCTGTTAGCACTATGGCTTCATCGGGTCTTAATTCTGGGTCAATGGTGCGGACATAGTTGATAAATTGATCTAGCTCGTAGATGGCGAGAGACCTAGCTTGAACTACTTTTGATGAGATTTTTTGTTTAGTCATTAGTCACTAGCCATTAGTCATTAGTTAACCCGCAGCGCGATCGCACCCCTTCCCCCCCTCACCCCGCCATCGCACCACAAATCAAAACCGCCCTAGCCACAGTGGGCAGGACGGTTTTATTTATAGCAGCCGCCAGGTTGGTTAGGACGCTGTACCAAGAACATCTTCCATAGCACTGCGAAGGCAGTCAAATTGAATTAGCTGTTTACGAATTCGACTTTTTAACCATGACCAACATCGCTCAATTTTGTTAAGATCGGGTGAATAGGATGGCAAATATTTTAATTGACAGCCTGCTGCTTCAATTAATTCTTTAATATGTCCACCGCGATGAAATGTAGCATTATCTGCAATTACTATTTGTCCTAATTTTAGCGTTGGTATTAAACAAGTTTTTAGCCAAGTCTCAAATACAGTTCTGTTGCAAGCTCCCTCAATAGTAAATGGAGCAAATAAATTCCCATTACAATATGCGGCAATCATATTAACTCGACCTTTTCTCCTGCCACTTTTGAGTGCATGGAAACGCTCACCCTTGCTATTCCAACCATAGCCATAATCTTCTCTATTATCCATTCCAGCTTCATCTATATAAACTATTTTCTCTGGTTTATACAATGC
>NZ_WBKM01000303.1 GCF_015714725.1 Nostoc sp. WHI | reverse complement strand
CCCCCAACCCCTCCCCGCTCTTCGGGAGGGGAGACAAAGCAGAGAGCTTTGGCGGGGTGGGGTTCTCCAGGTTTAATAAGTAATCAAGCGGACATGATATGAGCCGTCGAACTCACGCTAAAACAAGAATTTCAGTCAACTTCAGATGACTTTCGCTATGAGCCGCAGAATTTATTCTGAGGCGGACGTGTGGGCAATGCCAACATTCTGCATTGATGCAAATACCTTATGAACCTATCACCCGCCATAGGTTAGAAACCTACGGCTAATAGCGAAAGTCCTCTCAAGAGGACTAAACAAGAATTAATCAGCCACCAGTGCTAACGCACCTAAAATCTAAAGTGGTGCGTTAGCCTTTGCCGTAACGCACCCTACGTGTATTTCAAAAATTAAATATGAAATATGAGTCCTATAGTTAATGCATCGGAAAAATAAATAAGGAATTTTCAACAAATATAGGACTTACGCATTGACAGAAAATACCAAATATTAATTATTTGAAAATACATATTTTTCGTAGGGGTTTAACAATACTCATTGGTATCAACTTAGAGCCAGAGCGAATGGAATTCGCGGCTACACAAACAAGAGCTTTCCTCCGTGGGCTAAGAGAAAATGAGCCGCTTAAATTTATTGATCAGATATATATATTTTCAGTTCAATCCTTTCTTTCAAGCTGCTAAGGTAAGCTAGCAACGCATAAATAAAAATCACAATTCCTGTCATTTCCAAAAACTCTTCAATAACTATACCCGTTAACGTTATGATACTGCGGCGACCAAAATATTCTATAAAAAGCCCACCTATCATTTCCATACCTAATGTTCCAGTTACATAAACAACTGCGGCAATAAAAAATAAATACCGAGTCTTTGGCGGGAGAGCAAGCCAAAATTTAAGATATTTAAATGTAAAAACTGCCACTAAAACCACACCAGGAATAACCCAGGTTTGGAAAAATATAGGATTAAGATGAAGCGCTTGTCGGACTGACGGAATGATCAAAATCTCGTGTAAACTAAATGCTTCATCCAAACTCAAATATACAAATATAAAATATAGGGTTTTCCAGTGAGAGAAATGGCGGTCTTTCGTCTTAATAACAGTAATTACTTTAAGTAATCCTGAACAAAATAATAGAGAGAATGCGGAATACCAAGCAGGAATATTAAATTCACCATCAAGGCTAAATAGTTCGTAAAACCATTTGCTAGCAGGCAAGGGAAACTTCGAGAGCCAAAAATAGCCACTTAAAACGCCTGCGAAGGTGAGGCTGATAACTATGACTATTAAACGTCGAGCAATTGTTTTAGTACGGAGATAAATTGGTAACTCCACACTAGGGATTGATACTTGAGTCATACTAATATTGAGTAATTTATTTTCTTAGTTAGTTAGGAAATTATCTCATGAGCGTAAATATCTCAGCAAACTGTTACAGAACTTCCGCTCTGGCCGTTTTCCAGTAATACCCCAAATTAACTGCTCCATAGCCTCAGTATCTGTCCGAAAGTCAACCCACGTATGACGCTTAAGAAACCCTTAGAGCGCGGGTCTACTTTATCTCGTTCCCAGTCGGAATGCCTAATGGGGCGCTGCCGCCTCAAGACTTGCGGCAGAGGCGCAATTGATTTGCATTTCCAGCCTCTAGCTGGAAACGAGGTTTTAAAGGGGTTTGCGCTAAAGTTGACACCAATGGCGAGATACCTACAAGAAGTAGTTGAGTATTTTTTTATTTGGGAGTCCCTAAAGTCGAATTTAATAAGCAAAATGGCATTTGACTTACTCAAACCCCAGTTTGCTTTCTCATTTCGGTGTTTTCCGCAGGCAATCAAGAACCTATCCCACTAATATCAAAATGTGGTAATTTACTTCTCATATTGAGAAGGGTGTATCTGTTTATGGCTGGTCGTTTTGAAGGATTGAGTGAGCTGGAATGGAAACTATTTGAGGATATATTTCCTGAAGAACCGTCCAAACGTGGAAAAGGAATGCCTCATGCACCATATCGTTATGTATTAAATAGTCTTTTATACATACTGATTACAGGGTGTCGATGGTGTGACTTACCACATGGAGATACATGGGCATCAAAAAGTTCAGCCCACCGATGGTTAAAGCGATGGCGTGATGATGGAACATTTGAATATATACAAGGACGTGTATTAGCGATCGCTAATGAAAAAGGGCTTATAAATTGGGATTTTGGGGCTGTTGACGGCTCTTTTTCCCCCTGGAAAGGGAGGAGGTGAAGAAGTTGCCTACGGAGGTAAAGGCAAAGGTGTTCTTATTCGCACACTTACCGAAGGTGGTGGAATGCCCTTGGCTAATTGCACTACCCCAGCCAACGGGAACGAGAGAGAACAAGTAATACCTCTACTCGATAAAGTTAAACTTAAAACATTAAAACCTGGCAGACCACGTAAGCGAATCAAAGCACTAGCTGCTGATAAAGGTTACGACTCGAAACAAAAACGCGCTGACCTACGCAAACGAGGTATTCGTCCTCAAATCCCAAAACGAGTTTGGAAAACCAAGAAAAACATCGGAAGACCAATCAAAATTTCTGTTCCTAGATTTCAGCAAGAGCGGTGTTTTGCTTGGTATCAGCGCTCTTGACCGCCGTCTGGTCGTTAGATGGGAACGTCAAAAAGTTTACTTTGACGCATTCATTGACCTTGCTACAATCCATATCTGGATTAACAAAATATTATTAGTGGGATAGGTTCAAAGAATTACGCGACTTGTGTCGTAGATACGGCATCAAACCAACTGGAAATGCAGGATACAAAACCTCGTACATCGTAACTCTGATGGCATTTCCACTTTTAGCGTTGCAACAAATGAAGCAAGGTAAAGGGTTAAAATTCCCTAACTTTAACGCTATTCAGGTAATCAGTTCTGCTATAGAAGAAATGAATTCACCCACAGATGAGCAAGCAGCACTAATTCGGATAACTTTAGAGGGCAGAAAAATGAGCTATCCTGATCGATACGACCAGGAGAACCTGCTGAATTTGCATAAGGCTAAGATGTCGCTGGAACAAGCTATTAACTTGTTGAGCCAGTAAAACTAATTCCATTATCCTATCCCCTGCATTTACTAAAAATATGGGGGATAATTTTTAGAGATTAAAATAAATAAAGTGTGATCTATTGGCTAATAAAGACCTAACCCCCAACCCCTTCCCTACTAGGGAAGGGGAGTAAGATTCAAAGCCTCTCTCCTCTTAGGAGAGAGGTTTGGAGAGAGGTCAAAGTGTATTGCATACAAACGAGCGAACCGCTATATAAACCCTGTAACTATTCAATTTAGGTATTTATATGTTTCTGGTAACTGGAGCAACGGGAGGAATTGGTCGCAGAGTTGTGCGACTCCTACGGCAACGAGAAGAGTCTGTGCGGGCATTTGTCCGCCTTACCTCGCGCTATAGCGAGTTAGAACACCGGGGTGCAGAAATTTTCATCGGTGATTTGCAGCGAGAAAAAGATATCCAGAAAGCTAGTCTGGGTGTCCAGTATATTATTAGCGCTCACGGTTCTGATAGCGATGCCCTATCTTTAGATTATCGCGCCAATATTGAACTCATTGACCAGGCAAAAGCCAATGGCGTACAGCATTTTGTCTTCATTTCCGTATTGGGAGCCGATCGCGGTTATGAAGACGCTCCCGTATTCAAAGCCAAACGAGCAGTAGAGCGATATTTGTCAGCTAGTGGCTTAAATTACACTATTTTACGTCCAGCTGGATTAGCATCTAACTTGCTGCCACTGGTAGAACGATTTCGGGAAACAGGATTATATCTACTCATTGGCGATCGCAAAAACCGTACCTCAATTGTCAGTACCGATGATTTGGCAAAGATAGTAGTGGATTCTGTGACAGTTGAAGGCGCTCGCAACCAGATTTTACCCGTTGGAGGGCCGGAGATTTTATTAAGAGAAGATATTCCCCGGATTTTTGGTCGGATCTTCACCAAAGAACCAGTAATAATTAACTCACCACTATTTGTTATTGATGGGTTACAGGGTGCATTAGGTTTATTTAATCCGCAAATCCAAAAAGCTTTGGGAACCTATCGCACATTACTAGCAAATGAATTTTTCTGTACAAAAGATGAAATTGCCAACTTAGAGTCTATTTTTAACTTCCAGTTGGAAACATTAGAAAGTTTTTTGCGACGCTATCTAGCGGTTTAAATGGGGAGTGGGGAGTAGGGAGTAGGGAGTAGGGAGTAGGGAGTAGGGAGTAGGGAGTAGGGAGTAGGGAGTAGGGTGAAGAAGAAACAATATAAATACCAAATAAATACCAAACAAATAATAAATCATTCCCC
>NZ_WBKM01000231.1 GCF_015714725.1 Nostoc sp. WHI | reverse complement strand
ATAAGAGAGTTTTTTCTTTTGACCCTACACCCTACACCCCACACCCTACACCCTAGTTGAACCCACCACTGATTTAAGACCACCAAATCTCCGATTTGGTGGGGGCTTGTACCCTATTGGTTCCGGAGCGGGGTGTACATAAATAAGAGAGTTTTTTCTTTTGACCCTACACCCCACACCCCACACCCTAAACCCTGGTTTCGGTCATTACGTCCATATAATAAGTCTCCTGAAAAAAGAGAAAGAAACTTGTATTGGGATAAGTATTTTCGTTAAGCTGGCAACCAAAGATGAAAAATAAGGACTGAATTGCTTAAAACCATCATTTGACTGTGTAGTCATTAATAGTGACATAGATGCCCGCTATAAGACTTCCCAAAGGCAACTCAATACGACTTGACATGTTTTAGACCTCATACCCACTTAAAATAAAAATGGCTAACAACGAAGAATCACGCGGTTTAAAGTCTCTATTTGATTGGTTTGCAAATCGACGCAAATCAGGATCTACCAGCCTCGAACGCCAAGAACGTGAAATTGCTGATGGGCTATGGCATAAATGTTCTAAATGTGGTGTACTGTCTTATACAAAAGACTTGAAAGCCAATCAGATGGTTTGTGTCGAATGTAATCATCACAATCGAGTGGATAGCGATGAACGCATCCGTCAATTGATAGATCATAATACCTGGAAACCGATGGACGAGCATTTGCGTCCAACTGATCCGCTAGAATTTCGCGATCGCAAACTTTATAGCGATCGCCTCCGGGAAACACAGGAGAAAATTGGCTTAATAGACGCGGTTAACACTGGTTTAGGTCAAATCAATGGTTTGCCCATTGCTCTGGGAGTTATGGACTTCCGTTTTATGGGTGGTAGCATGGGTTCGGTGGTGGGAGAAAAACTCACCCGGATGATTGAGCAAGCTACCCAACGGCGGTATCCTGTAGTTATTGTCTGCACTTCTGGTGGTGCCAGAATGCAAGAAGGAATGCTCTCTCTGATGCAGATGGCGAAAATCTCCGCAGCCCTACAGCGCCATAGAGATGCCCGACTATTGTATATTCCCGTTTTGACCAATCCTACAACAGGTGGCGTTACCGCAAGCTTTGCAATGTTGGGCGATATCATTTTGGCAGAACCCAAGGCAACCATTGGTTTTGCCGGTCGGCGAGTCATTGAGCAAACCCTCCGGGAAAAACTACCCGAAAATTTTCAGACTGCTGAAGATTTGCTACAGCACGGTTTTGTTGATGATATCGTACCCCGTACTCAATTAAAAAACACCCTAACCCAGCTGATTGCTCTACACCAGCCTGTACTAACAACACCTCATCTGGTGTTATGGGAAACAATGTCCTTGACTTCTACCGCCGCAGAATAAAGTATTGGGAATTGGGCATTGGGCATTGGGCATTGGGCATTAGTTCATTCCCCCTGCTCCCTGCTCCCTCTCATCCTCTCCCCGGCTCTTGGAGAAACATGAGTGAAACAAGGGCTATTAGTCGGAATAGACTAGAGAGGGCGAACAATCCCAGCAAGCCTCCAGACTGAGCGAATTGCACGATGAAGCTGCCTATAGTTGTGTCTAAAGCACCACTCGCTCCAGCAAAGGCAGCTGCGATCGCAAAATAGATAGAAGGTAACTGGGCAATTCCTTACTTAATAGAAACTTTTCCCCAAGTAGAGTTTGCTACCGCCCCAGTCCCTACTATTAATAACAAAAAAGGCACGATGGTGTTTACTGTTGCCTACGTGATGAATAATCTTGCACAGCACAAAGCCGAAGCTTGGGAATTGATTTCCTATCTCACGGGTAAAGAAGGGATGCAAAAGTGGACAGGAACAGGTTTTGCTTTGCCAACACGTAAATCAGTGGCCAAGAATTTGGGTTATGAGCAAGATCCATTGCGATCGCCATTAGTAGCGCCAGTTAATTATGCTACACAGTGGCAGTTAGGTCTGCGATCGTCAATAACTTTGATAACCAGTTTGTCAGCGCCTTATTGGGACAACAACCATTAAAGTAAGCGATCGCGAGTGCACAGAATGAAGCTAATCAGCAAATTAGGGCGATGGATCGATGCCTTTGCCGATGTCTATTTTAGCTTTGGTTAGAGTTCTATTAGACCACGTGTACGAGAGTTATCGCTCTCGTGCCAATGCATCGTACTCTTATTTATAGGTCTTTTTTTGCAGTTCCATCAGCAGATAGGTGTTGAACTCATAGTAGCGTCGGACTGAGGCAACGTAAGAAGCGCGTAGTTCTTCGTTAGTTATTTTGGCGCGTAAATCTTCAAATATTTCAATAGCTGCTTGAATATGTGTTTGGGCTTGTTGTAAATTACCCCGACTGTGTTCTAGGAGACCCATGTGAAAGAGCATTTTGGCTTCCTCTTGCCTGTCCCCGACTGTACGGAGTATTGTTAAAGCTTGGTTGTAGTATTTGAGCCCTTCTTGCTTTTCTCCTAAAAAGTAGTTGTAGACAGCGCCAATATTACTGAGGATAGTGGCTTCCCTTCTTCTCTCGCCCACTGCACGGATTATGGGTAAAGCTTGGTTGTAATATTTGAGCGCTTCTTGCTGTTCTCCTGATAAGCTGTAGACTAAGCCAATATCGTTGAGGGTGCGGGCTTCCACTTTTCTGTCCCCCGCTGTACGGAGTATTGTTAAAGCTTGGTTGAGGTATTTGAGCGCTTCTTGCTTTTCTCCTAAACCAGAGTAGACTCTGCCAATATTGATGAGGGTGCTGGCTTCTTCTCCTCTGTCCCCCACTGCATGGCTTATGGATAAAGCTTGGTTAAGGTATTTGAGCGCTTCTTGCTTTTCTCCTGAACCACAGTAGACTATGCCAATATAGCTGAGGGTGACGGCTTCCACTCTTCTGTCCCCGACTGTACGGCTTATGGGTAAAGCTTGGTTGAGGTATTGGAGCGCTTCTTGATTTTTTCCTAATGAGCCGTACACTGAGGCAATATTGTTGAGGGTGGTGGCTTCCATTCCCTTGTCCCCCACTGCACGGAGTATTGGTAAAGCTTGGTTATAATATTTGAGCGCTTCTGGCTTTTCTCCTAAATCGTCGTAGACTTTGCCAATATTGTTGAGGGTTTCGGCTTCCCGGCGTTTATCATCAAATTGTTGCCAAAGCTTCAGCGCTTCTTGCCATTTCTCGATCGCTTGTCGCAGTGATTCTGCTGTCCCTTGTTGATAAAACTGCTTCCCCTCTTGAGTAACTCGTTCCGCAGCTGCACGAGTGGCATTTTCTTGAGTGGTTTCTGGCTGCTGTGCTATCTGCAACCCTCGGTTTCTCGGTGTCGCCCCCACAGCATCAGATAGCAAAACCACACTCAGCAATAAAGTTAAACTGTAGCGGGTCAATTTGGGTAGAAACCACCAGCAAATCCCCTGATTATTTGCACTCCACATGATTTTTCAGTCTCAATAAGTGATTATCGGTTAAGCTTGCGTCTACGTAATTAATAAAATCCGATTTGGTCTGTTTTCCAGGTTTTACAGCTATTTTTAGATAAGTAGACCACGCGGTAGGGGCAATTCATGAATTGCCCCTACGACAGATGTGGTTCAAATACATGAAAACTGCTGTAAATTCAATACCTTTGCCAAAATAAGAGCCAACAAAAATTTGGGCAAAAATGGCAAAATGACCCATACATAAGCGTTTAGCTTATAAGGTAGCTTGGAATATCAAACCCTTGATACTACGGACAATACGTTAAAAAACCTTGTGGGAAACCTTGAAGGAATTTTTAGGACTTATTGTTTTTGCCAAGCCTCAGAGAAAAGGGAGTTCAGATATCAACTCACCCTCGTAAATTGGCAAAGGTATTGAAATTACTTCAGTTATAATCCGCGATATTCCTGAAACTTGATGTTGATTTTATGAGTGTGGTGGGTAAATGGCTAAAGAAATTACCCTGCTTGACTTAGAAACCAGCTTTGAACTCCAATTTGTTGAGGATGAGCAATTTTTTAGAGAGTGGCAAGATAACTTACCAGAAATCACCAACTCTCAAAAACAACAGCTTGACCGAGTTAAGGCGAGTTATGCCAATTTGCTCAAGTACCCTCCTATGCTAGAAAACACTGTCAAGATGGTGGTGTTGTCTCCCCTATTGGATTTAGCAGACTTTTATCTATCTCCGTTTCATGTCAAATCTGAAAAATCTGTAGAAGTTTCGGCTGTTGATGAAGGCGTAAGAATCAAAGGGCAGATTGATATCTTAGTTTTGTTTGAACAGCTAGTAGTAGTAGTTATAGAGTCCAAACAAGCAGCTTTTTCCGTGGAAGTGGGCAAACCACAACTGCTAGCTTATATGCTGGCAATTTCTAACTCGGATAAACCAGTATACGGACTAATCTCCAATGGCAGTAGTTTTATTTTTGTTAAATTAATTAAACAAGAAACACCCTTATATGTGTTATCTCGCTTGTTCTACATTTTCAATCCAGGGAATGAATTGTATACAGTTTTGAGTGTGTTGAAGCGTCTAGGTGAATTAGCGAGAAATGGCACTTAGGAGAGTGGGTAGACAGGTTGAGTGATGTTTGAGATGTGTAGTTAGATGAACTCGGTAGCGTTAAGAATTGCGGAGTGAGCGATCGCTAGTACTCCGCAATGACATTGTGTAATTAATTTCGTTCGATTACTTATAAAGGTGAGACTGTAGATTGAGTCTCATAAGCTGATATACAGCTAAATTGTATAAAACGAAAACGTAAGGGCATGGGAATGGGGACAAATAACTAATTAAGCCCAAGCCCTGATGTAGAGACGCGATTTATCGCGTCTTCAAA
>NZ_WBKM01000192.1 GCF_015714725.1 Nostoc sp. WHI | reverse complement strand
CTGGGCGTTTCTAGGAGCGCCGCTTTGATTCTGGTAATAGGCGATGCGAAATTTTCTCTCTTCTGTATTTTCTAAATTAGCTAAATACTGCTTGAGAAATTTGTAATCACCTCTGGCGTTGACTTTGGAACGCGAATCTACTGGCGTTGTGGTATTTGAAGCTAGGGCTATGTCTTTGGCTGCTTCTTCATCAAGTCCAATGTGAATCGTAACTTTTACTCTGGCTTGGGTTAGGTCGTATTTATAGTTTTTCGCTTGCTCAAATCCTAAAACCGTATGCCCTCCGTTGATAATTCCATCACTACCTCCCTCGTTAGCTTCTAAAATTTCTAGTTCGAGTAAGGTTTTGCTTGGTTTAACTTTATTGGCTGACAGAACGATTCCACTGTGACGGGAGAAGAATTTTTCGGGTTGAGTAGTCAGTGAGTCGAAGACTTGTCTGTAGGTCGCGCTTTTACGGTTTGGTTCCCTGATGTTCGGTTCTAGGGGCAGGTCTGTTGGGAAGCTGTCTACATGAGCCGTGGCGATGATGCAATTGGGGTTGGCTTGAAAATAGTTGTCTATTTTTATGTTCCAAGTCTTGGGCATAGTTTGTTTTAGTTAAATTCGTCTTAGGCTTATGGAGTCAGGGATAGGGAAATTGGGTGATGCTCAATTTCATTGCTGGGTATCGGTTGTGGGCGACTGGTAAATTTGACGCAATTGTGAGACAGTACTCGCTGCATCTATGCCCTCCAAAATGGCTTCTAGCACACTTACATCTTGGATAGATTCGATTTCGGGTAATAAATTTTGACCTGATTCACTAAATTTGAGCTTTAATCCCAAGGCTATACCTTTTAACAAAGCTTCAAGCTTACCTTTTTCAATACCACTGCGTTCAAAAGAAGTAACATACTGCATACGTTGCTCTGCCTCCAATTGTTCTACTTCAAAAAGAAACTCTCGCTCTAAATCTTGGGGGAGTGTCAACACCCAGTCTACAAAAGCCAACAAGTTTAGAACATCCTCACGTTCAAATCCCTGCTGGTACAGTCTCCGCACTAAACTTAGTTTTTGCTGCTTACGTTCTAACCTGTCGCTCTTGGTTTGTAATGCTGCTAAATGTGCCATCACTACAGTCGCCAAAGGGTTACAGCTGGCTTCTAGTTCCGACTGACGTTGTTGATAGTCTAACAATTTGACAATTGGAAACTGAAACTCAACTTTAGTGCCAAACAACTCGTAACCAAACTGATTTGGTCGCCAGTTTACCTGCTCATCACCTAGAACCGCCAAGGATGCTACTGACCGCTTATATCTATCGTAGATGCGGTAGTTGTAGATAAACATCCTTTCGCTAAAATCAGATTCTGACTGGGATTGGATTTCTAAGTGTATCAGTATCCAAGTTTCTTCACCACCAATGCGGTATATTTTTACCAGCTTATCCGCCAGTCTTTTCCCTAGTTCGGCATCACGCACTACCTGCTCTAATTCTTTGTCCAAAAACTCAGGCTGTCGTGTCCAATCTATTTCCCCATGTGCTTGGGGGAAGAAAAACAGCATGAACTCTTCAAAATACAGTTGTAGTATCTGTTTCCACGGCGAATCATATTCGGTTTGAGGGTTGGTATTGGTCATACTCGTTCATCTCGAACTTACGCCCCTGATTGTATTACTACTTGCGAGCCAGTTTATGATTTGAGAATTGTGTTGAAATTGCTTACCAATTAATCTTAATCTGGGAAGTTTTCTTAATCCCACAGATAAATCGAAGAAGAAAATATGTTTAATGTGAATTCATCAGAGTTACTTTTTACAAGTTTGAGTGAGGTTGGGCGAATGAACGCACTGCTTGCTTCACTTTCGTGCGATGGCGTAACCGCTTTTTCCGTTGGCGTTCGTCAAAGACGTGCCGAACACGAGTGCGTTCCGCAGGAAAGGCATTGCCTCTCGAACGCGAGTGCGTTTCTGAAAGAGAAGAGAAGATATCGCTCTTAACCTCAAAACAAAGAATCACCCCGCTATATCTTTGCTACTCTTGTAAGTCATGGCTCTGGGTTTCCTCTTCTGTATAGGGACTACTGATTTCTTGGGTGCTTGTGGCGGACGGCATTTCTCGCAATATAGAGGTCGGACACCAAAGGTTTCTCGTTGTGTGGGTTGTTCGCATTGCTTACACACAAAGTTAAAAACGCGCGTATGAATTTCCCGCTTGTGCGCCCTAACGGTGTACTCTCGGACTTCAATAGTTTTGCTGGGCATCGGTTCTGTAATCGGTGTTCTATTTATAAGGATAGTTTCTAGCATCAATATATTCATGCACCATTTGATTGAAACAGTGACAATCTGATGGTTTTTCGCCGGGGATTAAGCAGAGGCGATGCCGCCGGAAAGTGCGGGTACGCGATCACGCGGCAATTGGAGGCATCTTTAACAGTAGTGGCGACTTGTTTCCAGTCTTTGGAGTAGCGAGTTGGATTTATATAAATGAAACTACAATGCAACAACCCTAAGTTAATCCTAATTAAGAAGATAGTCTTTAATCTTGTTTTGATGAGAGCGCAAAATTTTCAAAGCAAGACATTCAGTTTTACGAATTGTTTCCCGACTAAGGTTTAGGCGTTTTGCAACTTGGCTCAAGGTCAGTTGCTGATTATCTTCCAATCCAAAACGTAAAGTCAATACTTCTCGTTGCCTTGGATTGAGCAATGCCAGCAACTTGCTCAAGTCTTGGTGTAAAAGCTCAAGAGTAATTTGCTCATCTAGGGAAATACCATTCATCGGTAAAATATCAGCTAGTTCAGTTTCACGCTCATCCCCGACTCGCATTTCTAGCGAGACTGGAGTCCAGGAAACCTGAAGGTATTCCCGTATTTGATTGGGCAATACATTTAAGGATTCGGCTATTTCTGCTACAACTGGAGGACGACCCAAAGATTGAGACAGTTGCTGCTGTACTTTCCTGATTTTATTTAATTTATCATTGATATGGATTGGCAGACGGATAGTGCGAGACTTTTCTCCAATCGCCCGTGTTATTGACTGCTTGATCCACCAGTAAACGTAGGTTGATAGTTTATAGCCTCGGTTGGCATCAAACTTTTCGATTCCCTTTTGTAAACCTAGTGCACCTTCCTGGATCAAATCTAAGAATTCCAAGTTGTGATTCTGATATTTCTTGGCAACAGAAACCACCAGGCGTAAGTTAGCAGTCACCATTTTCTCTTTAGCTTTTTGACCTTGTTGAATGATTGATTGTACTTCAGCTTCGCTTTGTCCAAGCGACGTAGCTAATTCTCTTGCGGTTGGTTGTCGGTTTAGTTGAAGTGCGAGACTTGAGCGCTGTTCTTCAATCGCCATCATCTGCTGCACAAGCCTAGCATTTGTAATTTCTTGCTCAGGAGTTAGCAGAGGGTAGCGTCCGATTTCTTTGAGGTAGGAGCGAACTAAGTCGGTAGTTGGGCTGGGCATACTTTCAATTAATTGTGATGAATACTTTTATTTTTCGTTTGAATAGAATGTTTTATTTCCAGAATTCGCTAATAAATCAAATCTTAACCATAGACTTAAACCCATGTTTATCTTTCGGAAGCAAGTTTATAAATATAATACTTGAAATCTTCAAATAGGTAAATACTAAAAGTAGCTTTGTTTTATAAATTAGCTTTGAAGTAACGAAGAACTTTGGCTGAGTTAAATCAGAGAGGCGCTACGCTAATTTTTGAGTGAAATCCTTTCTTCAAGAGAGGATATGTTCAAATTCGCTTCACATTTGAACAAAGCTTAAAAACGCTTTGCGTACATCAAGTGAAAAATACAATTATTAAATCGAGGAATAATCATGGATATGCAATCTGCACTTACCCTGACAATCATAGTCATCTTTTGGGCATTTGTTAGTCTCGTTATGTTCCAGTTCGTTAATGGACTATTTGTATCGGCTGCTTACGTTAGTAATGTGGTTTCGGTTAGCAATCTAAATATAGCGGCTTCTACAATCCCATCAGTATCAGGAGTAATCACACCACAAGCGATGACTTTTGAAAAATTGCCAGATCCTTGGACGTTAGAGGATGAAGTTGTTCATCGTACAAATAATGAAGCAGTTGTTCTTTCATTCTCTACATTGAGATTACTGCCTCCAGTTACAGAAATTTCACCAGAACCAAAACGTACTACTCGTTCAAATAAAGCTAATAATGCTGCCAACAATTCACCGAAAACTAAAAAGGCTGATGTAAATTCTTCAGGCAAGCGCAAGCCAGGTAGACCACGTAAAACTGCATAAAAGTTACTCGACTATAACCTCCGATTGATCAACGGAGGTTAAATTTACTTTTCTGAAAAATAGTGAACGCTACATATTGTTGTTTATCATCTGCTTTGAATCATATCCCAAGCAATCACTCCTTACTCGAAGCAGCAATATTTGAATTAGAAATTGCTGTTGGTTGTGCCAAAGAGTATGAGAAAACTTGGCACTCTATTATCTGGATTCAGTCTAACTCTCGAACTAAAAGCAGAGTGAGTGAACAATTAAATCATCTGGCATTTGACTGCTATACACACTTTTTAAAAGCTGTTGATTACCTCAATCAATACGCAGACTTAATGGACGAGCAAAGTCATTTCCAATTCGCAATTCGCTTTTTCGCCCATTCGCAATTAATAATACCCCACCCATGAATGCGGAGGCTTGAATATTGATACTACGTGTTTTGTTTCTTTTCATAATTCAAATTAGTTGCTCTGTACCCTAAATGAATCAATTATCAATTACGTCCGCAATTGCGAATTGCGAACTGCGAATTGCGAATTGTTCGGTCATCAACCTCTTAAGTGGTGGTTTGAAGTCAATTGCAGTTTGAATCTGGCTTACACCTCAATCAATCGAGAAAATAAACGGGAAATTTCAACAAGGCAACTGCGCCTGTTTGATAGCTAATAAAGCTCACATATTAGCTTCGCTTTTTCCAGAGTGAAAATTAAAATTATATAGTCCAATGGTACAGCAGCTTTTCACTCAAGGTTCTCTATTCGATTTGCAAACAGTAATCGATTATGGGCAATCAGTTGTTAGTGTTGCCCAAGAGCTTGCAAAAGTTTTAATAGATAATCGCCCTCTCTCTACGAAAACTGTTTCTTCCCAGATGAATCGTTACTTTCTTGGCACTGCTGCGTCTGGTGCGTGGCAGTGGAAAGACGCTTACGAAGCTCTTGAAGTAGCGCAAATCTTATATCTGCGTCATCTGGGAATTAAAATTTTATCACAACAACCTCAAGTGGTTGTACAACAATTAGAACAATTAACAGCCCTCTGCCCGACGCATACTCGCCGTAGTGAAGAATCAGTAAAGCTTCAGCAATTCTCCACCCCTCTGCCGCTTGCTTATCTGGTAGCCAAAGCAGGACTTATACAAGCTACTGATTTAGTGCTTGAGCCAAGTGCCGGAACTGGTTTGTTAGCACAAATGGCTAAACTTTATGGTGCAAGCCTAATGCTTAACGAACTCGCACAAGACAGGGCAAAGATTTTGCGTCGGTTGTTTCCTGGCACTCCACTATTTGGGGTCAACGCCGAACAAATCAACGATTATTTAGCAGGACAGACTAAGCCATCCGTAGTCCTGATGAACCCACCGTTTTCAGCATCTCCCAAGGTAAGCTCCCGCTTCTGTGACGCAACTCCTCGGCATATTAACTCAGCACTACAAAGATTGTGCGATGGTGGACGGCTGATAACGATCACAGCCAACTGGTTTTCTCCAGCTAACCCAACTTGGAGAGAAACTTTTGTGAAATGGCAGGACAACGCAAGGGTGGTACTTTCGGTTGGGGTTAATGGTAAAGCCTACGCGAAGCATGGAACAACAATAGAAACCCGAATCACGGTGATTGATAAAGTTCCTGCTGATAATCCTGCCGCAATCCCTTGTATTACTGAGACTCTGGAGCTGCCCGAACTGCTGACATTGATTGAACAGTTACCGCAGCGTTTTCCGTGGCAGCATTCTCAAGCTAAACTTCTTACCACTGTTAACAAAGTCGTTGCGCTACCAAAACGTACCGTAGTTGCTCAACCAGAAGCAGAAACAGTTTCCTCCATTCTAGATGTTGTCATCTTAGAATATGAAGTCATTGAGTGGTTTGCCACCGATGGCTTAAAAGATACTCTTTACGAAACCTATCGCCCACAACGTATCCGAATCAAGGACGCTTTACCCCATCCCTCGTTACTTTGCGAGAGTGCAGCCCTAGCACTTGTCTCGCTACCAGCACCAACTTATAAACCGCATCTTCCTAGCAACATTATCACACAAGGCTTGTTGTCAGAGGCACAACTTGAAAGCGTTATTTACGCAGGTCAAGCGCACCGTGAATTCCTGTCTGGGTCTTATATTGTGGATGATTCGTGGGATAATGTGACTGTTGCGGCTCAGGGCGAAGAAAATGCCGTAAAATTTCGGCGTGGCTGGTTTCTTGGCGATGGGACGGGTGCTGGTAAGGGTAGACAATGTGCAGGAATCATCCTCGACAACTGGTGTCAGAAACGAAGAAAAGCAATCTGGGTATCTAAAAGTTCTGCCTTAATTGAAGATGCCCGTAGAGACTGGTGTGCTTTAGGAGGTAATGCAAAAGACATTATCGACCTGAGCAACATCAAACTTGGCGACCCCATCTCTTTCACCCAAGGTATTCTGTTCTGCACGTACTCAACTCTACGTTCTCAAAAGAACGGCAAAAGTCGGCTTAAGCAAATCGTTGAATGGGCTGGCATTGACTTTGAGGGAGCGATCGCCTATGACGAGTGCCACAGCATGGGCAATGCGATGGCGCAGGAGGGTAAACTCGGTATGGTTGCAGCATCCCAGCAAGGCATTGTTGGGCTTCGGCTACAAAACGCATTACCGCAGGCACGGGTTATTTACGTTTCTGCTACTGGAGCGACGAAGGTTTCTAACCTATCTTATGCAAATCGTCTGGGGCTTTGGCAGACTGGAGATTTCCCGTTTACCTCCCGTGAGGATTTTGTGGAATCCATTGAGGGCGGTGGTATCGCCGCGATGGAGGTAGTAGCCAGGGATCTCAAGGCTTTAGGACTGTATCTGGCGCGGAGCCTTTCATTCGAGGGAGTTGAGTATCAAACTCTCGAAATTGAGTTAACGCCCACGCAGGAACGGAGTTATAACAGCTACTCCGATGCTTTTCAGGTTATTCACCATAATTTAGACAAAGCCCTGGAAGCTTGTAACATCTCTGGTTCCAAGACTTACAACCGTGCTGCAAAGATGAGCGCGGTGTCTCAGTTTGAGTCGCACAAGCAAAGATTCTTCAATCATCTGTTGACTGGTATGAAGTGTCCACAGTTAATTAAAGCAATTGAAGAGGATTTAGCTGCGGGTAACGCCATTGTTATTCAAATTGTATCAACTAATGAGGAGTTGCTTAAACGCCGACTCAATGAAGTTGCACCCGAAGAATGGCAGGATCTCAATCTTGACCTGACTCCACGGGAATATGTTATGGATTATTTGATGAGTGCTTTCCCCATTCATCTGCATTCCATTCATTCTGGCGAGGATGGAGAAGAAAGATCCGAGCCAGTCTTTGATGCCGATGGCTCTCCAGTTATTTCGCAAGAAGCTGTAGCCTTGAGAGATGCCTTAGTAGACAAACTCGCCAGCCTTGATCCAATTCCTGGCGCACTAGAGCAGCTGCTATGGCACTTTGGTAACAAACAAATTGCCGAAGTAACTGGCCGCAGCAAGCGAGTTCTGAAAGATGATTCGGGGCGTTTGTTCGTTGATTCGCGTGGTAGTGGGGCGAATATTGCTGAGACTAACGCATTTATGACGGGTGATAAACAAATTCTCATCTTCTCTGATGCAGGCGGCACAGGTCGCAGCTATCACGCTGACCTCAACGCTGTGAATCGTCGGCGGCGATCGCATTATTTGTTGGAAGCCGGCTGGAGAGCAGACAACGCAATCCAAGGGCTTGGGCGATCGCACCGCACAAACCAAGCGTCAGCACCTATTTTCCGACCTGTTACCACTAACGTTATAGGTGAGCGTAGATTCATTTCTACCATTGCTCGACGGTTGGATAGCTTGGGCGCTCTTACTCGTGGTCAACGGCAGACGGGTGGCAATGGGATATTTGAGGCTAAGGATAATCTGGAGTCGAACTATGCAGAACACGCACTGTATGAACTGTTCAAGCAGATATTCCAAGGTCGATTTTTTGAAGTTCCACTAGGGACTTTTGAGCAGATGACAGGACTCTCGCTCACTTCCCACGAAGGCGGCATGAAAATCGATCTCCCACCCCTGCGTCAATTCCTTAACAGACTACTAGCTCTACGAATTGATATGCAAAACGTGATTTTCGAGAGGTTTGAATTACTCTTGAGCCAGCAGATTGAAGCAGCGATCACGGCAGGGGTCTATGAGATGGGTGTGGAAACACTTCGAGCAGAACGGTTTACTGTTGAGAGCCAGGAAGCTGTATATACTCATGCTCAAACTGGTAGCGTCACCAATTACTTGAAAGTGGAACGCACCCAGAAGAACAACATCAAAACTGCTGAAGAGATGTTGGAGTTTGCCACTCAATATCAAGGACTGCTCATGATCAACTCCAAGTCAGGCAATGCTGCTGTGTCAATTCCGACACATAGTATCTACGACGCTGATGGTGGTGTTGTACCAAGAGTTCTGTTGGTTCGACCACAAAAAGAAACTCGCGTACCAATCCAAGACTTGGAATCTTCCACTTGGCGGCAGGTTTCGGCTGACACTTTTGTTGCGGCATGGTCTAATGAAGTGGACACACTGCCCAAGTTCACAACCGATTACCTGCATTTGGTAACTGGTATTCTCCTACCCATTTGGAAAATCCTGCCACAGCAGAATAGTCGAGTATTCCGACTACAAACCAGCGATGGGCAGAAAATTCTTGGTCGGGTGGTGAATGCTCACGACATTCAAACCGTGCGCGAACAACTCGGACTAAGAAATCAAGTGCTTTCTCCAGAAGAACTTGTTTCGCTGGTACTGAACGAGAAATATACACAGCAGTTGCCGGGTGGCGTAACTTTACGGCGTTCTTACATTGCCGCAGAACCTCGCATAGAACTGGTTAATGCTATCTCACTGGCAGAGCGACTGGTAGCTATTGGATGTTTCACCGAGATCATCAACTGGAAAAAGCGGGTATTCATTCCGGTTTCAGACAAAGCCCCAGCTATTCTAGCGGCTGTGATTGAAATCTTGGGGTAATTCCTAACCTCAAAGACCCAGGCATTTAATCTGGGTCTTTTTTACTTTCAAAAAAATTGCCCCTTACTGGCATTGGCTATCTTAACTAAATAGAAATCGCCGTCGGCAGCAGCGTGATCAAGAAAATTTGCAGCATTGTCTGTCCAATTGGCAGGCTAATCGCTGCACTCTCTTCCAGAAAATGCTGAAGCGTCAGATTTATCAGAATGGGAATTGTAAACACGGTGATAATGCTGCTAAGTGCTGTGAGTGTCACTGATAGAGCAACATCACCCTTTGCCAAATAGGTCATGAGATTGGAGGAAGGGCCACCAGGGCAGACCGCTAGTACAACCAGACCAACGGCGAGCGCCCTTTCCATCGGAACCACGAACGCGATCAACAAACCAATCAGCGGTAGCAGCACCACCTGACACATCGTACCAATTACAACTGCCTTGGGATAGCGAGTGATTCGCTTAAAGTCTTCTGGAACTAGGCTTAACCCCATTCCCAACATGACAATTGCCAGGGCTAGCGGCAGCAAAACAGTGGTAAATAAGTTACTCTGCATGGCGGTAAAAATTTAGAACTTACGGATTGATAGTAATGCCAAAAACTGCGTAAACCTCAACCCGTAACTGAATTCTTACGTTTTACTTTCATCCTTTGAGTGTTAACTCTTGCCCCTTACTGGCGTAGTCTATCAAAAGCTTGTAGGACAAGGACTAAATCATGTTACTTTTTTGCGGAATATATCGTTAATGGCGTGAAAACCCGTGCTGAAACTATATCAGTAAAGGATGGGGGAAAGGGGGAAAGGTTTTAAATCCCTTAACCCTTACCCCTGCCCCTTATGCCCACTTCGTGGGTATCAACTGCGTTGTGAAAGCACGGACTAACTGACTATCTTTTGAAGACTGAGCAATTAAATCCTGAGTGTTGGGATTCTTTGTAGTACAACCGGATACTTGATACTGATATGGTATTAAATGTCCCAAGGGTCGAACATTAACCATGTTTAGCTCTAAGTTCAACTCTTCTTTGAGTTCACGTTGTAAAGCATCTTCATAGGTTTCTCCAGTTTCAACATGCCCCCCCATGCTGACATCAAGACAAAGCGGAAAAATAGTTTTGTGTGCAGAACGTCGAGGTATCCACAGTTGACCTAATGAATTAACAACAAAAGCGTTGACAACTCTAAAATTGCATAGTCCTTGACGATATATTTCCGAACGTTTCTTCTGTCCAACAACGCAATCGCTTTCGTCTACAATGTCAAGTATTTCATCATCTTGTATCATGATTAAATCCCTTTATAATTTGAATTAGGCGGTTAGGCATTACCGTGCCAAAACCTTATTTTCAGGTAATAATTATGGCGCAACAAGTTTTGCGATGCCAACTCTTGGAGACGCTCTGCGCGTTCGGCGGGCGCAGCCATCGCTCAAGGGGAGCGATGCGATTTTGTGAGATGCCTTGCTTCGTTTGGGCAGGGGGCAGGGAGCAGGGAGCAGGGAGCAGGGGGATTAGAAATTAGCGTTTTATGAGCCAAGGAGATGGATTGTTAATTATGGTTACTAGAATCCCTAAAACTCGGTTGTAAACTCCATAAAGCTCTCTGCCTGTATCAACGTCTAAATAACTACATTTAACAGCAAATTTCAGCCAAGTCTGAGTTTCTGCTGCTTCCGCTTCTGAATCATTCAATTTTGCAATAAAAGCAGCTTCATAACGGCGTTTTCTCCATGCTTCTGCCAGATTTGCACAAACTGAACGAGATGAACGACGAATTTGATCAGTTAAAGAATAACGTTCTTCAACAGGAAACTTCTTAGATAATTCAAAAATTTTCATGGCTACATCAAATGCCATTTTATATACTTCCAAGTCTTCATGACTTTTTATTGGTTCTTTTTCCATTCCCCCTGCCCCCTGCTCCCTGCTCCCCTGCTGTCTTTAACATGATCTCACAAAATCGCATTGCTCC
>NZ_WBKM01000133.1 GCF_015714725.1 Nostoc sp. WHI | reverse complement strand
TTGTCAAAATTTGTATTGCTGAGGGGGACTTATGGGTGAATCGAAACGCCGAAAGGCAATACTAGGCAATCACTATGGTTTGCCTAATATTTTCAATGAAGTCCAATCAATGTGGACGCAGATTAATTTCTCGATCAAGCGAGTAAAAGATTCTGATAATGGATGTTTACTTGTTCAGTGTTCCAACAACGACCGAGGATTCCATCAAGACACTATTGCCCAACTTCAAAAAGAAATAGAAAATTGGAAATGTGATTTGGATATTCCTATCTTGATCCAAGTTCTCCCAAGGGGAGTTAAAAATTCAGAAACTAAACTTTTTGAGGGGTTCGTTACCCTTTGGTGCAATTGTCCTGAATTTGAATTGTGGCGAGAAATATTTGAAACTAAACTCGTTAAGTGAACTTTGTTGCATTAAATTATTGTTTCCTAGCTGCACCATCATTTCTGTTGCCTCCACTCGATTTTGTACTCCCGTTCCACAGCCGCCAGCAGCTTTGCCTGCAAGGATGACAGATACGGTTTAGCTTGTTTCCCCAAACCCTGCAACAGCCAATCTACAGAAGAGTCACGGCTGGCCACTTGATGCAACTGCCGTAACCTCACACATAGCTGCTGCATGAATCTACAATCTCCATCAAGCAATTCCAGTGATTTCAGGTGTTCGATTTTTACGGTGTAGTCCCCATCCCATGTCTGGAGTGTACAGCTGTATTCGCCAACATGAGTTACCACTCCCCAATAACCCGCTTTACCCCTTAAGTCTGGGTCATCTTTAGGCAGAAGAATGCATATTTCACCAATATGGTAAGGATTGGGTACTTTCGTCCTTTCACGTATCCTATCCACAACATCTTTCACTATGCGACCGGATGGAATCTTATTGCCAGCTTGCTCTACTGCCTGCTGCCAAACATCCGCTTGCACAGCCGGTTCCAACTCGGCTTTCGCCAAAAAGCGCAATTGTCGTTCGTTGGTCGGCATTGGAATTTGCCGACCAATGGTCGGCAAAAACTTTTGGAGATTCTCATAAACGACGGTAGCCGAAATCTTCAAGTAAGCCGCGTCACGACTATAGTTGAAGCGATCTCGGCAGTATTCTTCAAAAGTCCGGTGCGTGGAACGGTACAATCTGCCATCGCGCAACTCCATCAGCGCCTGACCTGCTTCTAAAAATGCACGTTCCACACGGCGTTCCAAGTGCAAGCGTAAGCTTTGTTCTTCCTCGCTCAACTCTGTAACTTCAACAGCAGTGACCGTAATCGTTACTGAAGCTGGATTTTCGTGCGAAGAAGGATCTTTTGTTGCAGAGTCGCTTGCTGGCTTTAGTTCGCCAGATACCGCAGGGATAACTTTCTTGCGTCTAGATGGTGGTTTGTTCATTGCCGCACCTCCAAACTGACAGCAGTCGAACAAATATTGAATTGTGTCATCATGGAATATAGAGTTTTTATTTATGCCCCCATCCTTTAAACAGGTTGGGGTTTTTCATTGCTTTTTATATTTTGCACAGATGAAAGAATACTTTGACGAAAATCAGTCCAATACCACAGTTAATAAGAAAAACTTCAGTTGTCAGGAGCCTGAATTCAATTCTGACTTCTGACTTCTGACAACTGAATTCAATTTCAGCTTATTCTAGAAATTACCCTCTTCAACACACGGGTAAAACAACGGCTAATGCTTGATTATTTGACAGCGAGTATTGCGTTTTGGATGACTTTGCTTGGAGTACAAGAGTTGTTATTAGAATTTCGCCTGGGTTATTTTGGTAGCTACTGGTTTCTTGCGAGTGCCGCGAGCTTATTCATCAGCTTTTTGCTGTCTGGGTTAATTACTATCACGCTAATCATTAAATTTGCAGTAGATCCGTTTACTTTCCCAGGTAATGTTATTCTTTGTGCCATCACTGCTGTCATCTTTGGTGTGATTCTCACTTTGGCGCAATGGCTGATACTTCGTCAATCCGAGATGACACCGAGAGTTTTTGCGCTGATCAATACAGTTATTGGAATTATTGTCTACTTTCTATTGGTATGGCTCAATGAGGGGAGTTTGGAGTGGAGCGGTAGCCCCTTTGGTAACTGGAAAACTGTCCTCGTTTTTTTAGCTGGTGGTGGGATTACCGGAGGTGTTACGGGCAAGGCTTTGGATTTCTACTGTGAGCGAGTGGAGCAGCGATTAATTCAAATCGAGAGAGAAAGAGAAGAAAAAGAAAGGCAGAGAATAGAAAGAATAGAAAATGAGATATTTGAAAGGAAAAAGCTTGAAAAAGAAACTCTAGAGAGATTCAGGATCGAGAGAGAAATCGCTTTGGAGAAAGAAAGTGGTATGAAGAACATGGTGATGATGATTTCGAGGATGAGGAGGATGAAGAATAATATCTGAGTATTACTTTACACGCCTACATACTTGTTTATTTTCTCAATAAATCAAAAAGGATTATAAATCACCGAGAAATAAATCCCGTTTTCCTGCCATGTTCTATCTGGCTGATCAACTGCTATCAAAGGAATGCCCCAGTCCAAACGTGCAGTGAAGCGATCGCCTTGTGACCAACGTAACCCTAGACCAACGGAAGCCAAAGTATTGGAACTGCTGGTATTAGAATTGTCTCGGCTCGAATTATTCCAAGCGACTCCAAAATCTATAAAAGGTATAACTTGCAACAGACCATTCCTCCCAGATGTCCGAAGTACTGGAACTTGAACTTCGGCTGAAGCAAAAGCACCGTTGTCATCTAGCAGAATATCTTGGCGATAGCCACGGATACTATCAATTCCACCTAGTCCAAACTGCTCGAAAGGTAGAAGTGAAGTCGATGACAATTGCGTATTCAGGCGGAACAAAAATATAGTTTCAGGAGCTAAAAGCCGCGCCCACTGTGCTTGTGCAAGCCATGAGAAAAAACGGCTATCGGGAGCTTCTTGATTGATTGTGGCGTTCAATGTACTGATCCCCAGGTTGAATTGCGATCGCACTGCTACTACTTGGCGAGGGCTGCGAGAAGTCCATTCTTGAAAAAACCGCAATGCAGTCAATTTGGTGCGTCCTGATTCATCAGCACCCAACGAAGGAAAAGGTAATCGTTCTCCTAGTGGTACATAAGAGGTTTCACTTTCCTGGCGGGAAGCTGTCAAACCTACAGCGAATTCTTGTGTGGGAGTTTCTATTAGGGGCTGGCGGTATGTCAGTTCGTAGTAACGGGAAGCTCCTTCGATATCTAAGGAGTTAAATGGCCGTTCGATGATATTACTTTCGGAAGTACCATAGTTGAAACTAAGCGTACCGTTTTTGGGATTGACAGGCAATGTGTAGCTGCCGTAAAAGAAGTTACTACCATCTGTATTACTGTAACCTACACTCAGTCCATCTCCCAATCCGAGTAAGTTAGCTTCATTTAGTTGTACTCGGCGTTGAAAGCTCCCAACCGCAGGAGTGCGCCCGTTATCAAGCACTATTTGGGTACTGAAGGTTTTCGCTTCTTCAACTTCAACTAATAGTACATTTGTACCTGAGACTGATCCGCGCTTCAATTCAGCAGACAGGTTTTGAATCAACGGATTAAGTCGCAAAACTTGTAGTGCCTCTAACAGACGCTTCTGGTTGAGAGGCCCATTAATGGCTGCTTCTATCCGACTGCGAACATAATTAGGAGAAAGCCTTTGAGTCCCAGTTACCTCAATTTTTTGCAATTTTCTTTCGACTACTTGAATTTTGGCAACACCGGACTGAATTTTTTGAGGTGGAATGTAAGCACCAGAAGTAATGTAACCATTATTGACGTATAGATCAGTGATTTTGGCGCGGGCTTGATATAGTTCAACGATTGATATCGGTCGATTGATAAATTCCGCAAGCGTTTGGGCTAACTCTTGGGGACTAAAAACTGTGCTGCCAAAAACTTCAAACCGTTTTACAGTAAAAGTTTCAGGAATCTGGCTAGGGAAAGGTTTTGATGATGGGGAATCTGGGGAGGACGGTTCTAACAGTTCACTTGGTGGGGTCAGAGGTTGTGGTAGGTGTGGTGAGGGCAGTGGGTAAGGCAAGGGTGGTTGCACATCTTGCGGTGACGGCAGATTTGGTTGTTGTGCAATATCTACAACCTGGGCGTAGAGAGGTTTAGAAATTGTACTGCTGAGTAACACTAATAGACTCAGATTTAACCAGGAAAATGCAACCTTTTGATGAGATTTATCACTCATAATGTAGGTGGAATATTGGCATAACCTTTGAAATTGTACAAGAACAGACTGGTATCAAGTTTTTATAAACTGTTGAAAATTATTTGGTAACAGCTTAATAACAGCTATATGCATTGATAATGTGCGAATAGTTGATAACTTCTGGTATAGGATTAGCAAGTTTCAAATTTTGATAATAAATAAAAAGTATTATTTTCCCTTTGCTCTGTATTTTTATTCTACTAGGTTAGTATAATTACTTAATTTGCCTATTCACTTAATACAATGAACTCGGTAATAATAAATACAGAGCTTCAAAACTGGAACAATTTTTACTGGCATCATCTTGGAGACTGCGATGAAACTTGGAAGATACATAACTTCCAAAAATAGATAAGCAATTGATTTAACTGACAAGACGGTATACAATGCAAAAAACCTTTGTGTGTAATTTATATAGTTTTTAATCATCAATAGTTGAATAAACGAGAAAATGACACAGATTAATTTTTCATTGCCACATGAATATGTTCTTAGAAAAGCTAAACCTTTTGATATTTGGTTGATTCTATTATTCATGGTTAAAGCCAGACTTGATGCAACCCAACTCAAGTTGAAACAGTTTTGGATAATTGAATATGATGGTCGCTTAGTGGCATTTGGACAACTACGAAATTTTTCTTTTGCACAAGAATTAGGTAGTTTATATGTCGTCCCAGACTGCCGAAATCAGGGGCTAGGAACTTTTTTAGCAGAGCATTTATCTACTCAAGCTACTCAGCCTCTTTATTTAAAATGCGTAAAAAAGGAATTAATAAATTTTTACACAAAAAGATGTTTTGTAAATGTTAATTACGAGGATTTACCGCCGTCACTTAAATCTAAATTTTTTCTATCTCAAGTAAGAAAGAGATTGCTAAAGGGTTTTGTAATGTTTATGAAATACGAGCCATAATTATTTGTTTTTAAAAACCAAATTGGATTTATTTTAATTTAAAAAGGTTATTTTAGTATGGGATTCTATTATAATAATTTACTAATAATTTCTGCTACTGTTTTGGTCTATAATCTGCTGACCAATGCTCCATCTCGATCTCAGATTATTCCAGATAGCACATTGCCTAACAACACAAGTATAAAGTTAGAAAATGAAACTAGAATTATAGAAAAAGGAACAACAGTAGGCGGTAATTTATTTCATAGTTTTAAAGAATTTTCTATCCCTACTGGAAGTACAGCTTATTTTAATAATTCAATTGGTATTGAAAATATTATAGGCAGAGTCACTAGCAATTCAGCTTCTAGTATTGATGGATTAATTCGTGCTAATGGTTCAGCAAATTTATTTTTAATCAATCCTAATGGAATTGTTTTTGGTCAAAATGCCCAGTTAAATATTGGTGGTTCTTTTATTAGCAGTACAGCAAACAGTATCAGGTTTGCTGATGGCTTTCAATTCACGGATAGAGATTCCCAAACTACACCGATACTGACTATAAGCACACCAGTTGGACTGCAATTTGGGAATAAGTCTGAAGCAATCCGTGTTGAAGGGATAGGACATAGCGTAATTGGTTCAGGATTCTCCCCAGCAGTCGGACAAAATGCCTCTACAGGTTTACGAGTTCAGCCAACAAACACAATAGCATTAGTTGGGGGAAATGTGATTTTAAATGGCGGCATTATAACAGCCGAAAGTGGAAGGGTTGAACTAGGTAGTGTGGGAAAGAATAGTTTAGTCAACCTAATACAAACATCCTCTGGCTGGAATTTATCCTACGAAAATACAGCTTCTTTTCAGGATATTCAACTATCAAAACGTGCTTTAGTTAATGCTAGTGGCGTTAGTAGCGGTTCTATCCAGGTACAAGGACAAAAGATTACACTTACTGACGGTTCTGTAATTTTAATTCAAAATCAAGGATTATTGCCAGGAGGAACGTTACAAGTAAATGCTTCCGACTCCTTAGACATAAGTGGCACTGATCCAGTTGCTAAAATTGCCGGTAGTTTACGGAATGAAACTATAGGACTCGGCAAATCTGGAGACATAAAAATATCAACTACAAGATTAATTCTTCGGGATGGAGGGCAAATAAATTCCTTGACATTTAGTCCTGCCAACAGTGGCAATATAATTATAAATGCAACTGACTCTGTAAATTTAGTCGGAGTTTCACCTCTCAATTCCGGTGTTTTTAGTCTTATTACTGCTGGAACATTTGGTTCTGGAAATGCTGGCAACATTGCGGTATCAACGGAAGAACTTATCGCTACAGGTGGTGGTGCAATAGGATCTTCAACATTAGGAATCGGTAGAGGAGGAGACGTAACGATAAATGCAACTGACTCTGTAATAGTAGAGGGATATGCACCAATTACCTTTCAACCAAGTATTTTATCTGCTACAACTTTAAATGCTGGTAACGCAGGTAATTTAACAGTCAATACATCAAGATTAATAGTTCGAGACGGGGGCAGGATTGATTCTTCTACCTTAGCAAGTGGTGATAGTGGAAGTGTTACTATAAATGCTTCAAATTCCATAGATATAAAAGGTGTGCCTAATTCTCCAAATCCTAGCTTAGTAATTTCATCAGCTAATATCGAGTCTCAACTCATACGGAATTTGTTCAGACTTCCTCCCATTCCTTCTGGTAACTCAGGAAATATAGCTATTAATACTCCTCTTTTGAATATTACTGGTAACGCTCTGATTACTGTTCGCAATGATGGTCTTGGCAACGCCGGGAGTATTCAAGTTAACGCCAATGGAATCAATATTACCAATAACGGAGGAATCAGTGCCACCACTGCGATCGGAGAAGGAGGAGACATTGCAGTTCAGTCAAACATTCTTCAATTAAACAATGGCACTATCTCTGCAACTGCTGGTCAACAAGGCACAGATGGCGATGGTGGCAATATCACTATCAACACAGATATCCTAGTTGCAATAAGAAATAGTAGTATTACAGCTAACGCTTTTAAGGGACAAGGCGGAAATATTGATATAGATGCTACAGCATTCTTCATTTCACCTAACAGCCGATTGGAAGCGAGTTCGCAGTTAGGAATTGATGGCACAATTCAAGTTGACGCTCGGTTCACTAATTTTAATTTCAATAAAGTACAGCTAGAAGGAATTTCAAATACTCTAGAAATTGCATCAGTTTGTCAAGGACGTTCAGGCATAGCGGCAAGTAGTTTTGTGATCATTGGAACTGGTAGCCCACCACGTACTCTTCAAGACCAACTATCCAACAATAATGGATGGCAGGATGAGTCTATTTCAGTTCAAGCAAGTGATAACTCAGAGAAACTAAAACCGCCAATTCAGGAAGTAAAACCAATTGTAGAAGCCCAAACTGCTGTAATAGAACCATCAGGAGACGTCAACTTATTGGCTGAACCGAATAAAGAGATTGCTGTTGCTTCGTTGTCAACTGCTGAACCTTGCTTTGCTCAAGATTCTGCATCAAAATTTTTGCCATGAAAATCAGTAGACGAGGGTACTTATTTTTGTGGTTCACAGGTTTGTTAATCGCTGTTGGCAAGCCATCCCGACTCATGGCTCAGGGTGGAAATAAAAATACACAACGCAATCAGGCGCAATTTTTGACTGCTCAAGGACATGAACAGTTAAATCAGGGGCAATATTGGGAGGCTCTTGCGACTTGGGAAGAAGCTACAAAGATTTATGGTCAACTCCGCTTAGATGAAGGTGTTACTGGGAATTTAATCAACCAAAATCTCGCCCAACAAGCTCTGGGGTTATACTCTAACGCCTACGATACCATGTTGTCAGCTTTAAAAATGGATAAGCGGATTTTTTCTCCAACGCTTAATCCATATAAAGAATTTGATGAAAAAGCACTTTACGCAACAATTCATCAAGTAAATCCAACGTCAGTAAATTTGCTGGCACTACGAAATCTGGGAGATGTTTTACGTTTAGTAGGTAAGTTAAATGAGTCGGAAATAGTTTTAAAAGAAACGTTATCGCTCACTCAACAAATGAAACTAAGGGAGGAAGTTAATTCAATTTTACTTTCGTTGGGGAATAGTAAACAGTCGATGTACGAGCGATCACGAGATCAGTATAAATGGGTAGAAGAACCAGTTTTTAAAAAAGAAACCGTTGCTCTGATTCAGCAAAATGCGCTCTTCTCGCTTGATTATTACGAACAGGTAAATAACATAGCAGGCGCTTCTCAATCTCTCAAGCTCAAATCTCAACTACACCGCTTGAGCTTATTATTAGATTTTCATAAATGGTTGACCACAGAATCTAGGTCAGGTAATAAGAAAACAGTCATAAATAAGATTGAGCAACAAATTCCAGCTTCAATAGACTTAATATTGAAAAACTCTTCAGCTTTTTCTGAATTATCTATTAGCCAATCTGCTTATGCAAAGCTAAATTTTGCTGAGAACCTAAATAAAACTTTAAATAAACAATTGCAGTCTGTAGCTGTAGAGTATGCAGAATCTGCCTTAAAAACAGCTAAGAGCCTTAAGAATCAACGCTTAGAATCTTACAGTTTGGGTACTCTAGGTAAATTGCAACCAGAACAATCACAAACATACTTTGAGCAAGCTTTAGGCTTTGCTCAATCAGTTCAGGCGTGGGATATTGCCTATCAATGGCAGCAAAAATTGGGTGATTTGTATAGTAAACAAGGAAAATACGAAAAAGCTTTTAAAATTTACGAGGCAGCTATTAGTAGCTTAACACAAGTTCGTACTAACCTTTTATCTAGCAACCCTGATACTCAGTTCTTCTTCTACGAACAAGCGGAGCCTGTGTACCGTAATTATATGCGATTGCTACTAGCAAATTCTAGCCCTGATCTAAAACAAGTACTTCAGACGAATGGACGATTGCAAATAGCACAGTTAGAAAACTTTCTTCAATGTGGCAAACTTGACCTTGTGCCATTGAACGAGCTTCAAAATTTACCTAGCACCACTGCAATAATTTACATTATTGATTTAAGCACAACTATAGAAGTAATTGTCCAATCTTCTGACTACTCCCTTCACCATCATTCTGTTGATTCAAAGCTAATTAGAGGTCATGTCATTAATCTGTTAAATATTTTACAGTCTGCTAGGTTATCCTCTACTGATAATCCTAAAATTACCTCACCTTATCAAAAGCTTTACAAGTTGCTGATTGCGCCAATCAAAATATATTTACCCTCATTAGGAACGCTAGTGTTTGCTTTAGATGCTTCTTTCCAAAGCTTACCAATGGGATTGCTTCATGATGAGAGAGACTATTTAATAAAGCGATACAGTGTTGCACAAACTTTGGGTTCTAAAGTCCGACCACCTAAATCTTTGTCCCAAGAGCGGTTAACAGCTTTAATTGCTGGACTCTCCAAGCGCAGCCCTAGCTTCAATGACCAGAACGCTCCCAAAGGTTTAAAAGCCCTACCAGGAGTAGCAGAAGAGGTAGCAGATGTGAAGAAACAAACTACTTCCTCAAAAATATTGCTAGATGAAAAATTTACCAGTTTACAGTTTAAGGAAGAACTGAGTAAAAAAGGCTTTCCAATCATGCACATAAGCACTCACGGTCAATTCAGTTCTCAGACTAAAAAGACGGTATTTTTAGCTTATGATAAAGTAATTAACATCTTAGAGTTTGACAGTTTAATAAAAGATAAAACTCAGTCCAGTGAAAATGCAATTGAGTTATTAGTTCTAAGCGCCTGTCAGACAGCAAAAGGAAATAAAAAGTCAACGCTAGGAATGGCTGGAGTGGCAGCACAAGCCGGCGCACAGAGTATAGTAGCCAGCCTATGGTTGGTAGATGAAGGTTCCACCGCTCAACTTATGGAAGAATTCTACGAGTGTCTGAAAAATGGCTTGACTAAAGCAGAGGCTTTACGTCAAGCACAATTGAGTTTGTCATCCAATCCTCGATACACTCACCCTTACTTTTGGGCGGGTTTCGTACTCGTTGGAGGATGGCTTTAAACCAATTCGCAATTCGCAATTCGCAATGACGCGACGCTTACGATGACTCGCTACCGCTGCGTCCCTTGGGCGTCTCGTAGAGAAGAGAGCAATTACGTTTTGTGACGGTTTCCGTCCACAAAACTTCGGGGGATTTAGCTTAGGCGTTCAATTCGCGTTGCTTGATAGAAGCAGAGGACTTTAACCCCCAAAGGTCGTTAAGTTACAAGTCTGGACAATTTGTAATTGTTGTCTCAGGTAACTTATGTTTGTGATAACACTCTATGATCTTTAATCCTTCTTGCACACGAGTTAATTCATTGAAATTACCAGTGCTTTTCGCCAATTGAGCTGCTTTGGCATATTCACGCAGGGCTTCATTAGGTAGCCATGCTTATAAATACCGTTCTGCTAATAAGCGATAAACAGCGGGATTTTGACTTCTCTTTGAAACTAATACTTTCAATGTTTCAATCGTTTCATTCAAAAGATTTCTAGACATATATATGGCATCTAGATCCGAAATAGCAGCTTCATCTGGATCTAAGCCTAATTCATTAATCTGCTTCACCCTTTGTGCAATAGCATTTTGTTCTTCTTGGGTCAAAACACTAACTACTAATGGCTCGGAGGAACTAATGGGAGTATCATCCACGTTTGCAAGCACAGTAAACTTGTAGGTGTTACCAAACTGTAATTCCTTTTCTTCTTCTGGGTAGGGAAGTGTGGTAATTGTTTTATCGACTGTTCTCTCCCAGTAAAACTCGTAACCACTGACAATTACTGTGTAATTAGTAGCTTTAGAAACAGCAGACCAAGAGATTGGAGGTCTGGTACTTAACATTGAACTGCCATAGGGACTAATTAGCGTTGGTACATTCTGCTCCTCATCTGAACCTCTAGTATTCTTGCACCTACTTGGGTTCAATCCTGTACATAACTCCACTTTTTCCTTTGGCAATACACATTCGTCGGGAGCATCGAAAATCTTACTCTGCTTAAGATATAAAAATTTTCCATTCAAATAGCACAGAGCCATGACTGTACGCCCCTTAACTGGTTTAATACGATCTCCTGAGCATATTTGGCTACCTACTGGTAAATTCAAATCACTGGCGCTATAAATTCGACCGATTGGCTTGACACATACCTCTGTTGCTATCGCTTGAGACTGCTTCCATGCACTGCTCCAATGTAAAATAAGTAATGTTGATGCGATGAGTAGAACTTGGAATCTGTATCTAAACACTTTTTTTTCCGAAGTCAGAGTAAATCTAGCATTAACTTTCATAGCGCAGTGGAACTTGAAAAAAAATTACATCAAACAAAAATTTTAATATAATATGAGAATTGTTTGCTATTCATGCTCAGAAGGTTTTAGCCTAATTCTTTGCAATACTTCTGTCCGCCAACCAAAGACTTCTGGTTCTCTAGATTCAGTTAGCAAACAAGCTTCCCAAGAAAGCCAAGCATAATCAACATCACCTAGCGCTTCTTGCACCTGTGCTAACAAACAGTGAGTAGATGTTCTTTGTATATCTAACTCTTTCGCTTTTTCTAAATACTTTTTTGCCTCACTATATTTCTTTTGCTCAAATTTCGCCCAGCCTAAGTTTTTATACAAAACTGCTTGCAGTTCAGGTTCTTTAGCTTTTTGTAGTCCTTCAGTGGCTAAAGCAATTGCTGTATTATAATCCCTATTAATAATTTTTAATCTGGATAAATTATTGATAGCTATTATCGCTTGACTATTACTTTTTATAGCCAGATAATATTGTTGTTCTGCTAAATCGTATTTCATTTGATCATCATAAAAAATTCCTAACCCATAATGTCCTTCCCAATTATTCGGGGTCAATCTAAAACCATTTTCATAACTATCAGTTACACACTTGTAGTCTTGTAATTGTTTACACACAATACCTAAGTTGTTATAGATTTGTACATTTCTGTTATTATATTTAATTGCTAATTCATAATATTTTTTAGCTAATTCTAGGCTATTTGTACTGCGAAGTCCTTTGTCAAAGTAAAATTCTGAAACAGAAAATTTGACCTGGGGATTAATATTTACAGCTGAGTCAAAAATATTTTGTGCCAATGGAGAATCATTTGCTGCTTCTGCCTTTTTTCCTTGGGCTACTAGATTGTTAGCTATTGCTGGCAGAAGTATTTTGAAAAAACCAACAACTCCGAAAGTAATAGATGCAACTATTACACTAATTACAAATGTTTTAGACTTTCTTAGTCTATAAAGTTTACTTTGCTGAGGGAGTTTTTTTAGCCGTTGCAAAATTATTTCAGTAGTCTGCGGACGCTGCCCTGGAAGGAAAGCCATTAATTCATCAAGAAAATCAGCAAAGGGTTTATCAATCTGCCGTGCTTTATCTCTCCAAATTAGGTTTCCTGTTTTTTTATCTATTGGCAGATCCATCAGTTGAATACCAGTAATCAGATTTACAAAAGTCCTACCTAAAGAGTAGAAATCTGATTGCGGTACTGCTTGACCATTAATTTGCTCCAAAGGAGTATAATGAGGCGTAACAACAGACGTAACTTCATATCGTCCTCCCCTACCTTTATCAGTCCCCCCACTCCCACTAACTTTAGCTAAGTAAGTATTAGTCAATCGCCGTGCAGTACCAAAATCAATTAATGCTAGTTGACCGTTTGGCTGAAGAACTATATTAGAAGGCTTGATATCTCGATGGAAAAAATCAGAATGGTGTACTGTATCAAGAATTTCAACTAACTGTTTCAGCCATTCTAATGCTAGAGATTGTGAAATTTTCCCATTAAATTCTATCCACTGCTCTAAGTTCCGTCCCTCAAATTTATCCATAACTAAGCAATGTAATATTATGCGGCTATTCTTAGGAACAAATGTGAAAAAGTCGTCCACAGTGCTTTCGGGAATATTAGGATGCTGAATCAGTTGCAAAGCCAGGGATTCATGCTCGATCAACTTAACTAAATTAGGAGTATCCCATTTCAGAACTTTCATGACTCGCCGCTTAAGACCAGGATTCAATTGAGTACCAGCGTCGTCTACTTCAAAAACTTCAAAATAATTAAACGGGTTATTACCAAGTTCTCTCAATGGTTCAACTAGGCGAATACGGTCGTTGATAAGCAGCGAAGTACCACACGACAGGCAGTTTTCAATGTCATTAGGATTTTGACGGTTATCGCAAAAAGGATTGATACAATAGCATGACATATTTGGAAAACTTATATAAAGCAGATGGGAATTGACTCTTGTGTGTTAACTAACTCACTAAATATTTCACTGCTAAGTGGCTCACTAACTGACTTACAGGCATAAATTTAGGCATATTCAGGGCTTAGTAACAATATTAGAAATTTGTATGCTACTCCTGCTAGAATAAGCAATTACAGACGGAAAAGCCTAGTATGATTATGTGTGTTATGACACGCTATTAAAATAACTCTAGTTATGGAATTTGACTGAAAAATATCTATTTCTCTATTGGCACAAGGATAGTCATGGATTTTAATGCTGAACAAAGGCTGAATTTACCACTAAATCCTTCCCTCTCTTCGGCTACCATAACAGGACGGAACTTTCCGGAACATAATTGTTCCAAGACAGTAACTTTTGAAGAAGCCTTGGTTGTAGTAGAAGACTTAGTATTTACTAAAACAGGTAGACGCTTATCTGAAGCTGAAATCACTGTCCTGAAAGGAACATGGAATGATTGTGATTACGAGGAGATAGCGAAAAACTCACCTTATAGTCTTAATTACTTACAACGGCGGTTAGCTCCTCAACTATGGGATGTATTGTCCGCTACCATTGGAAATGGTGAACGGGTTTACAAAAAGAATCTGCGGAATTTTTTAGAAATAGCAACCCAAGAAAAGTATCATACTCAACCAACACCAAGTGCAAAGCAAGTAACCCCTGCCGACAACTCTCTACAAATTATTGGAGGTCAACCACCTGATATATCTAGCTTTTATGGACGGGTGCAGGAGCTGGCTGATTTAGAAGAATTAGTAACCAAGCAGCGTTGTATTTCACTAATAGGAGTGCCAGGAGTTGGTAAGAGTGCATTAGCTGCAAAGTTAATAGCAGCACTTAGCGTACAATCTCAACCTAGATTTGATTACTTTTTCTGGAAATCAGTTTCTCATGCACCATTAGTTCAGGACTTAACTGCCGAGCTGATAGAACAAATACAAACTGTAGAACCCTCCTTAAACCTCCCTGATTATACCCAGGGAAGGATTACAGTTTTGATTAAGCAATTGCAATCCCGTCGCTGTCTGCTGGTATTGGATGAGTTTGACGCATTATTCCAGAAAAATAACTTTGAGCAACGGTTAGAGTATGAAACATTTTTTCGTCGCTTACTGGAAGACCAGCACCAAAGCTGCTTGCTTCTAACTGGCCGAGTTTTCCCTAATGAATTCGATAGTCTAATAAGGGCTAAACGATCTATTCAGTATCTCAAAATTAAAGGCTTAGATACAGATGCTGCAATGCAGCTTTTAGCTGCCCAAGGATTAACTAATCCACAAAAGTGCCATGAGTTGATTAAAACATATTGCGGTAATCCATTGGAACTAGAAACAGTAGGAGAACGAATTAACTACTTTTTCGGTGGTAGTACTGAAATATTTTTTGAAAACCAAACTACATTTGTTAGCAGTGAGCTTGAAGCAATGCTCGATAAAATGTTTACTCAAGTGTTAAGTAAAATCGAGAGGCAGATTATGATTTTTTTAGCAAATGAAATAGCTTCACATTCCCAATCCATTTGTTTTGTTAAGCTATTAACTAATATAAATCAAAGAGATAAAGCATCTTTGTCAACTTCAGAGTTAGTCAAAGCATTAGAAAAACTTGAACGCCTGTCATTACTAGAAAGTATTAAACATCCAATTACAAAAGAAATTACTTTTACTCTTCAACCAGTAATTAAAAAGTATATTTTGACAGATCGACAGGGGTTGGTACATACATCTGATACTTTACCAACATTAGCGATCGCATCTTAACAGAGGTAGCTATGATTGCAGGAAAACTAGAAATCACAATTAAACTGCCGAGGGCTGCTTGAGCTACAGGGGAATCGCACCCTACATGGAGGTGTTAATAACCTCAGATTACCCTTCCCCCTCAAAAAAAAAGATTGTTAACGAGAGTGGAGGTCTAAAAGTAAAAATCAAAACGACGTTACATAACAGATGGACAGAAGTTCTGTAAGATTAAGGCTAGTTGAAGCGAAAGTATGGAGGTCAAAAATTTAAAGGACAAAACGTACTAAGGAGTAACGCTTCGTCCAAATGGAAAAATCGAATAACTCCAGAGCGGGGTTATCTCCTGGAAACCAAAGCAGTGGTACTTAAAGTTTGGCGACTTTCCACTGACTGGTCGAACGAGATTGAATCCGCTGCTTCTTGTATTATACGAGAAGCCGCACGAAACGCACCAGTTTTGTGTGGCAATTTCTGCTATCGAAATTTCAAGGGTTTAGTAAAGTTAAGTTTGATTAAGAAATATCCCGAATTTCGTAGCAAAAATCCTTAGCAGCGCAACAACCCCCTCTGAAGCTTGTAAACCGAGTTATCAGGGGAAAATATTGTGATAAATAGCAAACCCAAGAGCGCAGTAGTTGAGCGCATGGGGTGTGATAGTGCAGCTTTCGCACGGCAAATTTGTGCTGTAGCGTCGGGTAATTTCAGAAATATCCTGTCTAGAGCGAGAGTTTGGCAGCTTTCAAGTTGGCTGTGTTTAGATAATGGCGATAGAAACATCACTGGGCTAGCCGTTGTAATCACCTGCGACGTGGGTGATGATTACTGGCAGTTGCGGCTCAAAAGAAAAAAACTAGCGATCGCGTTTCTTCCGCTCAAACGTTATTTTCAAAAAAACATACCTCTCTCCAAGGAATTCCAAGGAGAGAGCGGATGAAATTACGCCCAATTGAATACCCCAACAACCTCAAGGCTGCTGAATACCATGAGTTGACGGTTGGCAGCGCCATTCACCCAGCACTGATTGAGCGCAACTTCTTCCACATCGAGGGAGAAACAATTTATGACTACCTTTTCATCTCCGACAAAATCCCTCGAAAAAATGCAGGTCGAGTCACGGATGCATACATCAAAATGTATCAGCATCTATTACTAGGAGGAACATGGATTCAATCTCTTGACCCCTTTAAAAACTGGCAGCCAATGGACTGGGGGCGGATTAAGCCCAACTTCCCCCGTATTGATTGGCAAAAAGGTAAACCCGTTAAGTACGAGTCACCCCCCAAGACCCCCAACCGCGTTACCTACTTTGATGTCGCCAACCCCATCTGGGACAAAGTTGCAAAACGCTATCTAATTAAGCGCTATCATTCACTTTTGGCACTGCGATTGGTTGATAAACTCAATCCGCTAATATTTTGGGAGTGGGTAAAGCAGCATCCAGAGATTCCCATTATCTTATGCGAGGGTGAGAAGAAAGCCGCTTGTTTGCTGAGTTTGGGGTTTGTAGCGATCGCGCTCCCCGGCATCTGGAACGGGCGCGTGGGCAAACAAGATTTCGATGAACGGTTGCATCCTGACTTAGTACCAATGGCTCAGGCGGGACGCAAGTTCATTATTTTATTCGACTACGAAACCAGAGCCAATACCCGTTGGTCAGTTTTTCAAGCTACTGTTCGTACTATTAGAGCGATTGAATCTCAGGGCTGCACAGGTGAAGTGGCATTGTTGCCAGGTCCAGAAAAAGGCGTTGATGATTTCGTGGTGGCAAGGGGTCTTGATGCTGATGCGCTACTGACTGCGATCGTAGATGATGCCAAATCGCTTAAAGATTACCAGAGATCGTACCGGGCTAAAAAATGGGGACTGAGCAAGTACCAGCCGGATGTCACAGTCAATATTAAATATTTAACCCAAGCCCTGAGTATTCCTGACTTGAAAGAAAAATGTTCATCTACCCCGGCTCTTTATGATCTGGCACAAGAACAATCGTTGACTCCTTATATTACAGGAGAAAGTCGGAAGTCAAATTCTACTGACTCAGTTGAAGAATCCAAATCGAAGAAATCCCCTACTTTCCGTTTTCCCCAGAAAGGATTAGTCGTGTTATGGAGCGATATGGGTACGGGTAAAACCGAACTCATGCGCTGGTGGCGATCCCAAAACCCCGAAGCCCGATTTCTCAACAATGGGCATCGCGTTAATCTGCTGAAAAATCTGGCTCTCCGCCTGGAAACCGCGATGTATTCAGACCTGGGTTACACAGGTTTAGCAATTGCCCAAGCTCTCTCAATTACTATCGACAGCTTGCATAAGCTCAACACCCAAGCTTTAAATTACGGGTGCATATTTATTGATGAAGCTTGCCAATACCTGACGCACCTACTACACAGTAATACTTGTAAAGAACATCGAGCCGCAATCCTGGAAGTATTGGAATATATAGTATACAATGCCCCACTGGTTGTCATCGCCGATGCTCACATGGATGATCTGACGGTGGACTTCTTTCGCTCTATGCGTCCAAAAGGCGAAATCCCGTACATTGTCAAAAACGAATGGAGAAATGGCGATCGCACAATTTACTGGTATGAAGGTACTAATTCTTCTGCTCTAGTGGCTCAGATTTCGGCAGCGTTGATGAACGGGCAGAAAATCATGGTGGTTTCTGATTCCAAACGTTTCATTAAGAAACTTGAACAATCATTCTTAGTGCAGATATTCGACTCTACTGAATCAGCCGAAAATGCTTTGAGTCAATCTAATAAGGGCATTGGTAGTCAGGAACCGAAACTACGCATTTGGTCTGTTCACTCCGACAATTCCGGCAGTGAGGAAAACGTGGCTTTTATCAAAGATATCACTAACGCTGTCAAAAACCTCGATGCCTTGTTTACTTCCCCCAGTCTCGGCACCGGAGTAGACATTGCTGAGTATCATTTTGATTTAGTGTTTGGTGTGTTTCATGGGGTTTCGCAAACCGCTACTGAATGCGCCCAACAACTTTACCGCTATCGCCCGAAAGTTCCGTTTCATGTTTGGGTGGCTCCGCGGCCTCCTTTTGGTTATAAAGATACCAATGCTACCAAGATTAAAGAGCGACTGTTGCTATCGAACCAGATGACCGCGTTTTTGATTCGCATTGACAGAGATTCAGGTAAGCGGGGCGCAGAGAAAGACTGGGCGCTAGAGGCTTATTGTCAAATCCAGGCTAATCGGCACTATTCTCTAAATAATCTGCGTGATGATTTGCGATCGCTGCTCACAGAAATGGGCAATACATTTATATCAGTGGGGAGTGATGATGATGCCAAAGCGACTGAACAGTTGAAAGAAGCTGCTGCTGCTTTGGACACGGCTTATTACTCGGCGGTTGCTAAAGCCAATAATATTACAGCGAGTGAGTATCGTCTCCGGCAGAGTAAAGATTACTTGCCACCAGAGGAAGTTTTTGAGAACGAGAAGTTTCGCATCTGGTCAGCTTATGGCATGGACGTTACCCAAGAACTGGTGGAAAAAGATGACGGCGGTCGATTAATTAGAGCGATCGCTGGACTTGAAGCCATATTATCAGAACCAGAGGGGGTTATTATTGATGAGTCCACTGACAGAGAATACCCTTCCCCACCAAAACTTGTCAGTGAAAAAGACCGCAGCGAACGAGACAATTTACCTCTATGTATGGACTGGGGGAATTACTCGGCGCGGTGGCTAGCACGGTTCAACTTGGGATTGCATCACATTCTTAAACGGCTAGTGACCGGGGGCGAGATTACTGCAACCGACCCTCTCTTAATAAATATGATGGCGATCGCCAAGAATTGTGCAGCTCATGTAAAAGCAATTCTTGGTTTTACTGTCCCTAGTGAATGTGAACCAATATGGTTATTGGCCACTCTAGTCGAGCAACTGGGGCTAAAGTTGACTTCCCGCAAGCAAGGTAAGCGCGGTGAACAGGTGAAAATTTACTCGCTATCAAAGTCGGAATTAGAATTTGCATCACTAGTAATTGCTCACCGAGAAGAACGGCGTACCTTAAAGTCGGAGCGTACCTGTTACGTTGCCGAAACTGTAGACCCGTACCAAGCTACAATGCAGTCTCAGTACGCTGTTGAGTCGGATTCATCCCCCGTATCCACCCCCCCCTATATTGGTATAGGGAATTCCCCTTATGAGGGGGGGGATACTACGGAATTTGACCCACCCCCAACAGATCGCATTACCTTACTCTATTGCGTAGAAATACTTCGCTCTGGTATCAAGCAGGGGGTAGATGCAATTAAGGGCATACTCAAGCGATGGGTTGGGGATTTGCGTTGGGAGACGGTGCTGGAGTTGGAGGTTCTAGCGGCAGATGAACTGCGACGAGTAGAGGCGGCAGTACCGGACTTTTACGAGTGGCTTGATGAAACAGTTCTGCCGATGGAGGGGTAATTTCCAATACGGTCTGTTTCAAAGATCCATCAAGTTTAAAGCACTGCTGTCATTGGGGCGGGCTTTCAAGTAACGATCGGTGATGGCTAAATTGGCATGACCCAAAGTTTCTTTCACCAGTACCGGATTAGTCCCGCGCTCAATAGCGTGAGAACCGTGGGCATGACGTAACCAGTGAGCCGAAACCAGTTCGCTTAATCCCGCTTCTAGTGCGATCACTTTGACAATCGGGTGCAAGTTTTGTCGGTCAAGGTGTCCCCCTTTTTGACTTGGAAACACTGCTGAAGTAGCGTGAGCCGAAGCTTTGAACTCCATTAATTCCGCCCAGAGTTTCTGCTTGATGAGAATTGTCCGATTCTTGCTGCCCTTGGCTTTTCGCACGTACACTTGACCACTCTCACCACGGGGTGTCAAATCTCCCCATGTTAACTCACAGATTTCACTTGCCCGTAACCCTGCCTGATACAGGAGTTTGATAATTAACAAATTACGTAGGGCTGTGTACTGGCGCTTAGGAGTTTTAGCATCAGCTAAATGCTTACTTGCTGCTCTTACCAACAATTTAATATCAGCCTCATCCAGATACCGTTCGTTGATTACATCCGGCAGTTCACCGAGTTTTAGCGCCATACCCACATTAAAAGGGAGATATCCAATTTTATGAGCGAAACTAATCAAGCTTTTTGCTGCGGCAATATATATCCGCTTTGTGCTTTCAGCATTGCCCCCTAAGTCAGCGGCGTATTCTACCAAGTCTTCATAGGTCACTTTTTTGAGGGGTTTGTCCAAAAATTCCAGAAATCGCCTAATGTAGCGTCGGTAAGAGATGATAGATGACTCTGCTTTTCCTTCCAACCACAGCGCAATCAACTTCGTCTCCGCCTGTGCCACTGGCAAGGAAGCGATCGCCTTTCTATGGGCTGTTATGTGGACAAGAGAGAGCGTCATTTTTTTTACTCCCTTAATAATCAGACACAATGGTAGTTTCGTCTGGTTTTATAGTGTCTGATTTTTATTGTCCTCCCAAATGGTCATTTCAACTCACTGTTTCACAACGGAAAAGTTCTCATTTTTTGCGTATAGTACACTCCTAATACGCAGAAAGGTGATATAAACAATACGATTACTGATTATCCCTTGCGAATTGAGAGCCGGGTATTTCCTCCGAAAAAATGCCGTTTATATACGGCTAACTTGTAGTAGAGGGAGGTGCTATTTTTGGGTGTGGGGAATTAAGAAAAAGATTTGCAACGGCGATTGCTGAATTTAACTGGCGGGTTGACTATTTAAAGTTTTTTAAAAGGGAATAGGCAACAAAAGGTTTTGTCCGGGGATTTAGAATTATACCTAAACGCTCGTCCTAAAGAAGGGGGCTTCAAATCCAAGGGTTTTCTCTCTTAGAAGGGAACAGGCAGTTTTTCTTTGAGCTTCAATCCTACTGTTGCCTGTTCCCTATTCTCTACCCCGAACGCGAGTGCGTCTTTACAGGAGAAGGGGGCGGTGAACTACAAGAAATGGAACCGAGCGATTATGCAGATGAGCAGTATGGGTATTTTCAGGAAGTAGCGGAATCACTGAGGATATTTAATACCCAGTGTGTGAGGAAGATGGTTGATGCTGGAATTGCTACAGGGTGATGTCTATATTTATTTGCTCCCGGCGTAACCGCACAGCTACCGAGTACGATCACCTACGGTGGGCGGTTACGCTAGGAGCCAATGGTAGCCGTTAGCGGTAGCATCTGTCCACAAAAAACATCGCTTGAAGAATGCGCTGACACATTTGGCGATGATAGCATCAAGGTAATTCATCATGATGAATTACACGATTTAATAAGCGTGAAGAGTCCTAGTTTACCTAGATGATACGCTCTCCATGAGCAATACAGGGCGTAAAAAAAATTAGCATCTTTCAACTGTGACCAAAGGAAGTGGGAGGAGTTTATCGCCTGTTGCAACTCGAAAGGCACAACAGCAACAGCCACGCTGCTCGAATTTATCGAACTCTACTTAGGCGATTCCCAAGATAAGGTTGATGCAATAGGTGGTAACGATTTAGACGAACGCTCGACAAGTTAGTATTTTGATTAATTTCAACTTGTCGCGGGGAATGTGCGCTCTGCTGTTGCTGTTGTAGCTCCACAGGTTAAGCATTGGGGTTCGAGTGCGGCGTGAATTGAGCTGCGCTTTGTTTGCAGTTATTGACACAATGCATTCATCTGATTAAGCACTCTTGGTGATTCCCACAGATGCAAATATATAACAAGCGAACAAAAAACCCCAACCTCAGCAAAAGGTTTGGGGAATAAATTTTTTAATATAGCTACATCTTCATCATGGCAGAACTTCATATTCTTTCAACTACTGTTCAGGCAGAGGTGGATTGGTGAACAAAGTACCTCGCAAAGGCAAAAAAGCCACCATCTCTGCATCTAGCGACGGCACACCACTAGATAACCAAGACCTTGAAGAAAACCCAGCCACAGCTACAATTACCGTAAACTCAGTCGAAGTGCCGGAGTTGACTGAGGATGAACAAAGCGATCGCTTACACCTAGAACGGCAAGTAGAAAAAGCATTTTACCTTGCAGGGAAGGCGTTGGTGGAATTACGAGACAGAAAGCTTTATCGTAGCACGCACAAAACCTTTGAGGACTACTGTCGAGAACGTTTTGGTTTTGAGCGTCGTTATCCGTACAGGTTAATGGAAAGTACGGTAATCGTAGATAATCTCATGAAAATGTGTCCTAATAGGACACAAAATGATTCAGGAGCGGACACATCTACCCCAGACTCTTATATTGTCACAGCGACAAATAAAAAGTCACTGTACATAAATCAATTAAAAACCTTTCTGCCATTGCTCAATAGTTGGACAAGTTGGCCCTGTGGGTATTAGTCCGTTAGATGACACGCCAAAATTTTTGAGTGATGTCAACTCTAAATCAGCATCTTTTATCACTGCGTTTAATATCTCTTTTTTTTCTTCTTTTGTAATTAACTCGCTTTTAGCATCTTTTGGTAAATTTGCATTTTTCTCTAGCGTAAATTCAGCTACCCGATAGAAATTTTCCTTTCCTGGTTGACCTAAATTCACACAACCCCTTGATTTCACAAACAATCCTGCGATCTGAAGGCTTGGAGTAAAATGTCGTTTATTTACAAACTTTACTTCGCCAACTGGCCCCCAAACATAAGCAGGTTGAAAAAAACCCTTAGCTGGTTCGTTCCTGGTTTCATTGCAACCTTTATTGATCTCCTCATTCATCGTAACGCTAAGTTTTCCGTCGCCACAGACTTTCCACCTTACCCTGTGTAAGTCGGGTGTGCTTTCTACATATTCCTGCAACTGCTTATCTTTTGGGCTTTGCTCATCACTTGCCGTCGCATAAACATGGGGCGAATCTTTCTGCGCTTGGCTTACCTTGTCGTCACCAGACTGACAAGCTCCTAAGCATAGTCCTACACCTATTGAAACAAGTGCTGTAAATATTTTTCTTTTACTCATAAATACTCCAACAAATGATTATGAAAATTAATTCCCAATTTCCTTGCTTGACCAAATATCTACTTCTAACAAATGCTGAAGTACAAGCTGCAAGTATTATACATATTTGTTCTATACATGCAATCAAGTTTTAACAGTTTTTAGTTATGATGCAAAACATGGTGAGGTATCGAAGGGAAAGTTCAATTTATGGAGGGCAGGGATACTTAAATCAATTCGCAATTCGCTTTTTCGCCCATGACGCTCTCTACGAGACGCTGCGCGAACGCGGACTCGCTACCGCTACGCTAACGCAATTACGTTTTGTAACGGGGACTTAAATCCCCAAACTTTGTTAAAACTAATTTCGATATGTCAAATCATAAAACTAGCCAATAGTCAATGCCCTATATTTGGCACTTACTGAAGATGTTGCACAAATACTTATACCAATAAACGATTAAGGATGTGAGTATATCAAGCACAAAGACTGATAATACAACAAAGAATTTTTATCTACGTAGATTATTA
>NZ_WBKM01000233.1 GCF_015714725.1 Nostoc sp. WHI | reverse complement strand
AGACTTGACTAAATCTGTACCTGCATCTAAGCCTTCAATAATAGTATCGCTGAGGTTGTCTACGATGTAAGTATCATTACCCACTCCACCATCAAGACTGTTAATCCCGGTACCTCCATCCAAGGTGTCATCGCCTGCGCCGCCGAACAAGGTGTCATTGCCTGAGCTACCAGAGAGGCTATCGTTGCCATCTTCTCCTCTCAAAGTGTTAGCACCAGTATTTCCCGTCAGGATGTTATTAAGGCTGTTACCAGTACCATTAATTACCCCGCTTCCAGTCAAAATCAAGTTTTCTAAGTTATCTGCCAGCACCCAACTCACGGCAGACTTGACTAAATCTGTACCTGCATCTAAGCCTTCAGTAATAGTATCATTCAGGCTATCTACAGTGTAAATGTCATTCCCTGCACCTCCATCAAGACTGTTAATCCCGGCATCTCCATCCAAGGTGTCATTACCGGAACCACCGAACAAAGTGTCATTGCCTGCACTACCAAAGAGGCTATCATTGCCATCTTCTCCTCTCAAGATGTTAGCACCAGTATTTCCCGTCAGGATGTTATTAAGGCTGTTACCAGTACCATTGATTGCTTCGGTTCCAGTCAGGGTCAAGTTCTCCAGGTTATCTGCAAACACCCAACTCACGGAAGACTTGACTAAATCTGTGCCTGCATTGAAGCTTTCAGTAATGGTATCACTGAGGTTGTCTACGGTGTAAGTGTCATTGCCGACTCCACCATTGAGACTGTCAGCTCCCAAACCTCCATCTAAGGTGTCATTTCCTGCACCACCCAACAAGGTGTCATTGCCGAAATCACCAAAGAGGTTATCGTTGCCATTTTCTCCGCTCAACGTGTTAGCAGCAGTATTTCCAGTCAAGATGTTATTAAGGCTGTTACCAGTACCATCGATTGCGTTGGTTTCAATCAGGGTCAAGTTCTCCAGGTTATCTGCTAAGACCCAACTCACCGAAGAGTTGACTAAATCTGTGCCTGCATTTAAGCCTTCAGTAATGATATCGCTGAGGTTGTCTACGGTGTAAGTGTCATTGCCGACTCCACCATTGAGACTGTCAGCTCCCAAACCTCCATCTAAGGTGTCATTTCCTGCACCACCCAACAAGGTGTCATTGCCGGAATCACCAAAGAGGTTATCGTTGCCATTTTCTCCGCTCAACGTGTTAGCAGCAGTATTTCCAGTCAAGATGTTATTAAGGCTGTTACCAGTACCATCGATTGCGTTGGTTTCAATCAGGGTCAAGTTCTCCAGGTTATCTGCCAACACCCAACTTACCGAAGAATTAACTAAATCTGTGCCTGCATTTAAGCCTTCAGTAATAGTATCGTTCAGGCTATTCACAGTATAAGTATCATTACCTTTACCACCAATGAGACTGTCAATTCCTGCACCACCATCTAAGAAATCATTTCCATCGCCGCCATCGAGGGTGTCATTATCACCTAGTCCTGTGAGCGTGTCATTGCCCTGCAATCCTGAGATAATATCCATGTTCACCGTACCAGTCAGGTTGTCTATACCTGAAGTACCATTAATCACATTTGTGATTTCATTAATGCTCAAGTTGACAGTAGCAACACTGCTACCTCCGTTTCCATCACTTATGGTGTAAGTAAAGCCGTCGGAGCCAAAATAGTTTTCGACAGGGGTATAAGTGTAAGTACTGTTGCCATTGTTAACTAGGCTTCCTTGGCTAGGTTGAGTCAAGCCAGCAATGCTCAATACGTCACTGACATCCACATCTGTATCATTGCTCAACAGAGTAGTAGCGCTAATGATAATGGGTGTGTTTTTGTTTGTGGTGATGCTGTCGTTAACAGCGACGGGAGCATCATTGGTATTAGCCACTGCCAGTACAAAAACATCGCTGACAGTTGCTGTTCCATCACTGGCAATAACTTTGATGTTGAGGCTGCCAACGTTGTCATTAGTGGGAGTACCACTGAAGGTAGTGCCGTTGAATGTCAGCCAACTGGGAATAGGGTTACCATTTTCCAGGGTGGCGCTGTAGGTGAGGTTATCTCCCGCATCCACATCGGCGAAGGTATTTGCTGGTAGGGTAAAGCTGAAAGCGGTGTCTTCTGTCGCCGTTTGGTTAATAATGGGGTTGATAACGACTGGGGCATCATTCTCCGCCGTAATATTAACATTGCGGGTAACAGCAGTACTATTAACAGTCCCATCATCGACGACAAAACTGACGGTACGAGGTGTGAGACTGGGGTTGTCGCTGCTGTTGGTATAAGTAATGGAACGCAGTGCGGTTTGATAATTAGCAACGGTAGCACTGCCAGTTAAGATTAAGACACCTGTGTTGCTGTTATAGCTGCCCGTAATCCCATTTTGGTTGGTGAAAGCGAGGGTGTCTTGAGCAGAAATAAAGCCACTGCTAATCCTGACGGTGGCACTGGAGAGGTTAGCGGAGTCTATGTCGCTGATGGTGATGTCTGAGTCGATGGCTGTAATGGCATTCTCAGTGTATGCCAGGGCAGAGTTGGTGGCAGTAGCAACGGGCGCATCATTCACTGCCGTAATATTAATATTACGGCTAACGACGGTACTATTGGCAGCTCCATCATTAACTAGAAAGCTGATAGTACGAGGTGTGAGATTGGGGTTGTCGCTGCTGTTGGTATAAGTAATGGAACGCAGTGCGGTTTGATAATTAGCAACAGTGGCACTGCCAGTTAAGGTTAAGACACCTGTGTTGCTGTTATAGCTGCCCGTAATCCCATTTTGGTTGGTGAAAGCGAGAGTGTCTTGAGCAGAGGCGAAACCACTGCTAATGCTGACGGTGGCACTAGCCAGATTGGGGGAGTCTACATCGCTGACGGTGATGGCTGAGTCGATGGCTGTAGTGGCGTTCTCGGTGTATGCCAAGGCAGAGACAGAAGTAGACGTGATTGTCGGGGGAACCCCACTTCTGTATAGTTGGGCATATATCCCATTGCCAGACGCGTCCTGATCAAAGCTAGTCCAGGAAATGACAAAGTCCCCCCCTGCATCTATTGCTACTGTGGGGTTATTTTGGTCGCCGATGGTGTAGTTATTGACCTTGAATTCGCCTCCTTGAACCATCCCAGTACTGTTGTAGCGTTGGGCATATATCCCAAAGCCAGACACGTCTTGCTCAAAGCTTTGCCAGGAAATGATAAAGTCCCCATCTGCATCCATCGCTACTGTGGGGTTAGCTTGATCGCTGGTGGTGTTGGTATTGACCTTAAATTCACCCCCTTGTGCCACCCCGGCAGTGTTGTAGCGTTGGGCATATATCCCATAGTAAGACCCGTCCTGACCAGAACTCTGCCAGGAAATGACAAAGTCCCCATCTGTGTCCATCGCTACTGTGGGGTTAGCTTGACTGTTGGTGGTGTAGGTATTGACCTTAAATTCGCCCCCTTGAGCCACCCCAGCACTGTTGTAGCGTTGGGCATATATCCCATTGTCAGACCCGTCCTGACCAAAGCTAGTCCAGGAAATGACAAAGTCCCCATCTGCATCCATCGCTACTGTGGGGTTATATTGAAAGCTGTTGGTGTTGGTATTGACCTGAAATTCGCTTCCTTGTGCCACCCCGGCAGTGTTGTAGCGTTGGGCATATATCCCATCCAAAAATCCGTCCTGACCATCGCTAGTCCAGGAAATGATAAAGTCCCCATCTGCATCCATCGCTACTGTGGGGTCACTTTGGTCGCTAGTGGTATTGGTATTGACCTTAAATTCGCCCCCTTGAGCCACTCCAGCACTGTTGTAGCGTTGGGCATATATCCCATTGCCAGACCCATCCTGACCATCGCTAGTCCAGGAAATGACAAAGTCCCCATTTGATTCTATCGCTACTGTGGGGTTACTTTGATTACTGTCAGTGTAAGTATTGACCTGAAATTCGTTCCCTTGAGCCACCCCAGCACTGTTGTAGCGTTGAGCATATATCCCAGCACCAGACCCATCCTGACCATCGCTAGTCCAGGAAAGGACAAAGTCCCCATCTGCATCTATCGCTACTGTGGAGTTATATTGATTGCCAATGATATTGGTATTGACTTGGAATTCAGTCATGAAAAAACCTCTGAAAAAAACTAAAAATTTGATTTCAACAATTACGCTTTGATTAGCCAGACTCTTTAGTCATTAGGAATCACCGCACTCGGTCGCAGCCAATAATTCAACTCTGGTGCAGTAAATGCTTGGCGGATTTCTTTTCGTTCCTGATTTAAAACCATCGGACGCTGCACACCAGGGAGAAACTGCACATCATAAAGTTCTTGACAGCCTGTTGTGAACTTCAGCATCCCCACCTGCTGCCCATTTCGCAAATCTACGACTGCCACACCACAGAGCAACTGCTCAAACCGTTGGGTAACGGGTAACCCTCCGAAAATATGCCGTTCCCGAATCTGGCAAAGTCCCACTAGGGCGAAATACCCCACGCAGCACAATCCTCGTAGAAATCCAGGGAGTACACAGACTACCTGTTTGTCCCCTGATTCCGGATGAATGCGCCATATTTCCCCAGCACCAGAGTTGAGCAGCCACAAAAATCTGTCATGCCAGATTGGGGAATGGGGCATTGATAATCCATCTAAAAGAATTTCATTGCTCTCCACTTCTACAACGACCCCACCGTTGGCTTTACCCGGTCGCCATCCCCCGACAGTATCCGTCGTACCGAGGGCAGTCACATACTTGGGTTTGCCATCCACCATCGCTAACCCATTGAGGTGGCAGCGGTCTTCTGGCACTACTTCGGAAATAAATTTGGGATGCCAGCGCGGTACAAAGCTAAAGTCTGGACTCAAGGCAGAAAGACAGGAAAAGCGGGTATTGACAATCCACAGCCCTTCCCTGCCAAACTCCAGGTCGTGAATGTTGAGGTCGCCTGTGAAATATGTCATCCGTGGCAAGTAGAGGGCATCGTAGCATCCGGGCTGGTCTTCTAAAAACTCATAAGCTAATGCGGGGGCATTGGCTAATAAACAGACTTCGTGATGGCTAGCCACTGCCAGACGTGAACCATGAACTGCCAACCCCATTGGTTTGGAAAATTGGCGTAATAACATGGTAATTTGTTGCCCATTCCAGCCCACAACTGCCAGTTTTCCAGCTTGGTAGGTGGTGATAGCAACAGAGCCTCCAGCTTGACTCAGCCAGGAGATAAATCCTTGATCGGCATCACACTGAATTAAGTTATTCTCTTCTGGGGCGGTAATGGTAGAGGTGGCTAACATAAATAAGTTGAATTAAATTTCAAATTTTGTTGGGGAAATTTGGACTTAGTTGAGTACAAAAATAGTCTGTGGCTCTAGCCCTTAAAGTTGAGCGATAAATCGCTCACTACGAACCCCGCAAAATTGATGACACAGACCACTAGACGTGCCATTATTGTCAATAAACAAACTTCTCCCAGGAACAACACCCAAAGAAATCGTCTCCTGATAACTGGCTACACCGCCAAAGATGCACCGGATCAAACTTTGCAGACATTTTGAGCTTAATTTTTTATAATGTCCTAGTGGTAAGTCTTATTTAGTAACCTATTGTCATAATAAAGACTATCTATACAAAAAAACTCTGTATATATACGGGATGTAGAATTTAGTTATTATATGTAAAGAGTGGAAGTTTATTTTCAATATCATAAATAAAGCTATTAATAAAGTCAGAGGTGACTTATAATCACCTCAACCATTTGTTACCTGTACATAATGCCAATTCATTCAAAAAAGTGGATCGATGAATCAATGAATTATGCACAAGGGTAACGCTATCTGCGATCGCATCATGCAAGTCCAACCAACTTTGCACTTAGTTCCCACATCCGCTCGGCTTTTTCGTCATCGCGGGCTTGAGGAGAGACTTTTTGAACAAAGGACTTGCCATCTTTCTTTTGGCGATTTCCCCAGCTCCAATAGGCACCGGATTGATTATACTCAGGATCGGCAACCACCGCAGCAACCCGTTCTCCCGCCAATTCCTGAGACACGTATCCCCCAGTGATGTACTTCTGGAATAATGGGAAAATTTTCTGAAACAAAGGATAGTGGTTTCGGAATAACGGCGTTTCTGCAACACATCCCGGATAGAGAGAATTGAAGATGATACCGGTTGACTCGTGATAGCGCTGATGCAGTTCCCGCATGGTCAGCACGTTGCAAACCTTGCTGTCTTTGTAAGCTTTGACTGGTTCAAACTTCTTGCCATCAATCATGGAGATTGGCTCTTTAAACCCTTCTGCAAAGCCCTGCAAATCGCCCAAGTCTGGGCGTGGTGGAATCTTCCCACCCAGTTCATCTGGATTGTGTGTGACAGTTCCTAAAATAACGAGCCTTGGCTCTAAAGATGACTTCTTTAGATCCTCTAGCATCAGGTTGCACAATAGGAAATGTCCAAGGTGATTTGTGGCAACGCTTAACTCGTAACCTTCTGGACTGCGTAACGGCTCTTTTAATAAGGGCATATAAATTGCGGCGTTGCACACCAAAGCATCTAGGGACTTTCCACTAGCTCGGAAGTTATTCACAAACTGTCGAACGCTTTCCAAGGAGCCAAGGTCGATATGCATACTGGTATAACTGTTGTAGGGAATTTCTACAGCTTGGGCAGCTTTTTGCGCCTTCGCTAAATCCCGACAGGCCAGCACTACATACCATCCCTTTTCAGCAAGCGCTTTCGCGGCGTACAAACCTACCCCCGACGATGTACCCGTGATTACAACCGTTGGCTTGTGATGTTGTTCCATTCTGTTCAGCCTCTATTGACTGTCTCTAGGATCTCACACCAGTGAGCCACTATTGTCACCAGCTTTTTCAATGCTGTATTAGGCTGAACTAAACTGGAACTTGATCGCGTCAATCACTTAGAGCAGATACCCCAGGAAGATTGGCATAACTGCTGTGCAGATAGCTCTTAACTCGCAGAAATAGGTTCAACCCATACCACCTATTATTAATAGGAACTAGCGATCGCTAGTTGAGCATGTTGCAGTAGTATATTTTTATCCAGAGCATGGACGGGATATTGCGGTGTTACTGCCAGTAATTTATCGATTCTTTCTCTGGCTGCTTCCACTACTGATTCATCTAAATTTCCCTGACTGAGGGAATTGGCTAAATCTTCGGCAATGTGATAAATTCTTTCAGTAGATGAAGAATTAATATTCCGCGAGACAATAAACAGGTCGCAGCCTGCGTGAAATGCCCGCGCCACAGTACCAGCTTTATTAAACATATCTGAGATAGCTTTCATATCCAAGTCGTCAGATACAACCACTCCTTTAAAGCCAAGTTCCCCCCTAAGTATGGTTTTGAGGATAGCCGGAGAAAGTGTTGCTGGTACATCAGAATCTATATTGGGAAATAAGATATGGGCAGTCATGATTAAAGGAATCTGTACTTCTATCAGCGCTTTGAAGGGTATAAGTTCTCGAAGTCGCAATTCTTCTAAAGTCAAATTGAGTATTGGTAGCTCAATGTGAGAGTCCTTGCTGGTATCTCCATGTCCGGGGAAATGCTTGGCGCATCCCAGAATTCCTGACTCTCGAAGTCCAAGGTAGTAGTCACGGGCAGATTGAGTAGCAGTTTCGGGAGTGTTGCCAAAGGCGCGAGACCCAATGACCGGGTTGTTCGGATGGGAAAAAATATCTGCTATAGGTGCCCAGGATAAATTAATTCCCAGTGATTTTAGTTCTACTGCTGTAGCTTTTGCTACTTCACGGGCGTGCGATCGCAGCAATAAAGCATGAGGAAATCGGGTAATCGGCAGTGGTGTACGAATTACACGACCTCCTTCATGATCGAGAGTCATAAACATCGATTCACGTTCAGTATATTCTCGTATCTGATTGTTCAAATCCTTGAAGCTTTCCAGCCAAGACTCATAGGGGATGTTATCTAGAAAGTTCTTAGCGAAAAATATCACCCCAATTGGTTTTAATTCATTGAGTGCGCGTTTATCGTCATCGCTTAATGTACTACTGGAAACACCCAGAATTAGGTGATGTCCAAAGCGCTTTAGCTCCTGCGATACTGCCATAATCCTTTACCTATAGTTGTGTAGCCAACAACTGCGATGTTCAACTTAGAAGACATAAACCTGATCCTACACCCTGATGGGGAATGGGGACTTTTAACAGGCAGGAGGACACAGTTGCACAGAGAGGAGAAAAATTTTCTGTTTGTTCTCCCGCTTCTTTAACAATGCCCCATGCTCAATTTCCTTCAACCTCTCAGTAAGTCTTTAAAAAAGACTGATTTATAAAAAGAAACAGTAAATATACTCTCAGCAAGTATCGTTATTCATTTTTAACAATTAAGATACAAATTACATAGTATTACTTACGTAAGCATAGATGAGTTTTTTCGCAAAAGCATTTTTGCGTTTATATCTTGCTATCTAAATTTTAGGAAACTTATGTCTATAAATTTATTCAATAATTCTTTACATAATTTTTACAAAAATAGTATATTTGTCTAAAGAAAGTAACCCAGAAATCAACTAGCAGTTTTTACTAATGTCTAGACATTTCCTCGGAGCAAATACATAGATTCCCAAAGAAATCAACTACTTGGAGAAATCAGTTTGTAACTACCTATTTTTAGTCAAAAGAATGACTTTTGTCTCTCTATATCTGGTGGTGTAAATCTAGATGAAATGCACGCCACAAACCATTGCCAATAATGGTATTGGCAATTTGTCTTGGTAGGTGCGTGTAAGGTAAAATTTTCTTTTATAGAAGTTTTTTAGAAAAGCGATCGCCCAATAGCTACCAAATGTAACAGATTGCAACGTATAATGAGAACGATAAAACCATTAAGAAATATTGAAGGGCATTAGGGTTAAATGCGAGTAGCGATCGCGGGTGCTGGTCTAGCAGGACTTTCCTGCGCGAAATATCTCACAGACGCAGGTCACACTCCCATTGTCTTGGAAAGCCGGGACGTACTGGGTGGTCTAGTTGCGGCGTGGAAAGACTCTGACGGCGACTGGTACGAAACCGGGTTACACGCCTTCTTTGGGGCATACCCGAATATGCTTCAATTGCTCAAGGAGTTGGGCATTGAGGATAGACTCCAGTGGAAAGACCATACACTGATTTTCAATCAACCGGACAAGCCTGGGACACTATCACGTTTTGATGTTCCAGATATTCCATCTCCTTTCAACGTGATTGCGTCGATTCTTCGCAACAAAGATATGTTGACTTGGGAGCAGAAGATTCGATTTGCAATTGGCCTACTTCCCGCAGTGGTTCGGGGTCAGAAGTATGTTGAAGACATGGACAAGTACAGCTTCTTAGAATGGTTGAAAAGGCAAGGTGTTGACGAGCGAGTAACTAGTGACGTTTTTATCGCCGCATGTAAAGCCCTCACCTTTATCAATCCTGATGAAGTTTCGGCAACGATTTTATTAACTGCACTGAATCGCTTTCTGCAAGAACGATATGGCTCTAAAATTGCGTTTTTGGATGGTTCTCCCACAGAACGGCTATGCAGCCCTATCGTCGATTACATCACAGAGCGTGGTGGAGAAGTGCGGTTGAATGCCCCCTTGAAAGAGATTTTGCTCAACGCCGATGGCACGGTTAAAGGATACTTGATTCGGGGGTTAAATGGTGCAGAAGATGAAGTTTTCATGGCTGATTCCTATGTATCTGCTATATCGGTTGATCCTTTGAAGGTAATCTTGCCTAAACCTTGGAAACTTATGGAGTTTTTCCAAAAGCTAGAAGGTTTGGAAGGAGTACCAGTGATTAACCTACATTTGTGGTTTGACCGGAAACTTACAGAAATTGATCACTTGCTATTTTCGCGATCGCCCCTCCTCAGCGTTTATGCTGATATGAGCAATACCTGCCGTGAATACGCCAACCCCAATCGCTCAATGCTGGAATTAGTTCTAGCCCCGGCAAAAGATTGGATTGCCAAATCCGATGAGGAGATTGTGGCTGCAACGATTGCCGAGTTAGAAAAACTATTCCCCAACCACTTTGGGGGAGATAATCCAGCAACGTTGTTGAAATCTCATGTAGTGAAAACGCCGCGTTCAGTTTACAAAGCGACCCCTGGTAGTCAACAGTACCGTCCTGCACAAGTTACGCCCATTGCCAACTTCTATCTCGCAGGAAGTTACACTATGCAACGCTACTTAGGCAGTATGGAAGGTGCCGTACTTTCTGGTAAGCTAACAGCGCAGGCAATTTCTGAGGCTCTCCCGGTAGCAAATTCCTCAAACCTGCAAACGCTCACCCGACCGCCCGCAACGAATGCTGCAACTGCCTGAATCCCCACCGCGCATGAAAACGCTGGTCTCTCTGGACGAGTCCTACGAACTTTGTCGTCACCTCATAGCCAAGTATTCCACGACTTTTTACCTCAGTACTTTGCTCCTGAGCAAAGAAAAACGTCCTGCTATTTGGGCAATTTATGCTTGGTGTCGCCGTTTAGATGAACTGGTAGATGGCCCCACATCTGCTATCACCACGCCAGAAACCCTAGACCGATGGGAGCAGCAGCTCGAATCGATGTTTGCTGGACGACCATTGGACAACTTCGATGTAGCTTTGGTAGATACCATTCAACGTTTCCCGATGGACATTCAGCCCTTTCGGGATATGATTGCCGGTCAGCGCATGGACTTATATCGCAGTCGTTATGAAACCTTTGAGGAGTTATACCTCTACTGTTACCGTGTTGCTGGCACTGTAGGCTTGATGTCAACAGCAGTCTTGGGGTTGGATACTACCACAAATATAGCTCCGTGGAACCGTGAACAACAGCTATATATTCCCACAGAAGAAGAAATTGCCTTGGGAATTGCCAAGCAACTGACCAACATCTTACGCGATGTGGGCGAGGATGCCCGGAGGGGACGAATCTACATTCCCCTAGAAGATTTGGCAAAATTCAACTACACCGAACAAGACTTGTTCGAGGGTGTGGTGGATGAACGCTGGCGTTCCCTGATGCGCTTTCAAATTGACCGGGCACGACAATTTTATACCAAGGCAGAAAAGGGAATTTCCTACTTATCTTCTGAAGGTCGTTGGCCTGTGTGGGCGGCTATGATGCATTATAGTGGAATTTTAACCGTAATTGAACGCAACGATTACAATGCCTTCACTCGACGCGCCTACGTGCCCCAGTGGCAAAAGTTACGTTCTTTGCCCGTGGCTTGGATGCGATCGCAAGTCCTTTGAGCAAGTAGTCATTTGTCATTACTAATGACAAATGACTATTGACTCTTCTCAATAAATCTGCTAACATTATTATTCGTGACTCAGGAGAGGTGGCTGAGTGGTCGAAAGCGGCAGATTGCTAATCTGTTGTACGGCAGGCAACTCCGTACCGAGGGTTCGAATCCCTCCCTCTCCGTTTTCCAGCTTTTAAAGAATAGAGTATATTCCGCACCAAAGAGAAAATACTCATACAGGAGTAGATACTTTTACTTCCAAAGATGGATGATATGATTTATCCTTTGGAGTAATGATAAGATCCAGCTAACTTAACAAATCTAGTTTGAATCTTACTTTTAGGCTCCTAAATATCTGAGGAGTAAAAGTGACTTATGAGAAAAATTAGCGCCGCCTTAACTTTGAGTATAGCTACCCTAGTAACTGGGTTCCTAGTTGGGGCTTGTGGTGATAGCAGTACCCCCAATGGCACAGCTAACAACGGAAGTACCGCTACCCCAGCAGGAAATTCAACTACCACAGGCAGCAGTGGCAAAGGGCTAAAAATTGGTTCCCTGCTACCGACAACCGGGGACTTAGCTTCTGTTGGACAGCAGATGTTAGGTTCTGTTCCTTTACTCGTCAATACAGTCAACGCTTGCGGTGGCGTGAATGGCGAACCAGTGACCCTAGTGCAAGTAGACGATCAAACTGACCCTAAAGCTGGTGCTGCTGGTATGACCAAACTAGCAACTTTAGATAAGGTGGCGGGGGTAGTTGGTTCCTTTGCCAGTAGCGTATCTAGTGCAGCAGTCTCCATTGCTACGCCGAATAAAGTTATGCTAGTTTCTCCTGGCAGCACCAGTCCTGTTTTTACCGAAAAAGCCCAAAAAAATGACTTTAAAGGCTTTTGGGCGCGTACAGCTCCCCCCGATACCTACCAAGCACTGGCATTAGCCCAACTTGCCAATAAAAAAGGTTTCAAGCGAATTTCTACAGTTGTGATTAACAACGACTATGGCGTTGGGTTTGAAAAAGCATTTGTGCAAACTTTTGAAAAATTGGGGGGAACCATAGTTAACAAAGACAAACCTGTTCGCTACGATCCGAAAGCCCAGACATTTGACACTGAAGCTGCTGCTGCTTTTGCTGGTAAGCCAGACGCAGTTCTAGCTGTACTGTACGCTGAAACTGGCAGTCTTTTTCTGAAAGCTGCTTATCAACAAGGTGTGGCAAAGGGTGTACAGATTTTGCTGACAGATGGTGTCAAATCACCTACTTTTCCAGAACAAGTTGGCAAAGACAGTGATGGTAAGTATATCTTAACTGGAGCGATCGGTACAGTTCCCGGTTCCGATGGTAAAGCACTAGAGGGTTTCAACAAGTTGTGGAAGGAGAAAAAGGGCGGTTCACCAGGGGAATACGCTCCTCAAGCTTGGGATGCGGCTGCCTTATTGACGTTGGCAGCACAAGCTGCTAAAGAAAATACAGGCGTTGGCATAGCCAGCAAAATCCGTGAAGTTACCAATGCCCCTGGAACAGAAGTTACCGATGTCTGCGAGGGACTGAAGTTACTCAAAGAGGGTCAAGATATTAACTACCAAGGAGCCAGTGGCAACGTAGATGTTGATGCTAACGGTGATGTAGTTGGTGTTTATGATGTTTGGACAGTAGGAGACGATGGCAAAATTAAGGTGATTGACAAAGTTACCCCTAAGTAGAAAATTAGGAGTTATGAATTATGAGTTACGAGTAAAACATTACTAACTCCTAACTCCTAACTCCTAACTCCTAATTTTTAAAAGCCAGTGAAGTTGTAACCTACTCCTAACAACAAGCCCACATCAGTTTCATCAAAAAATCCAGCATTTACAGCGGCCGTTACCGTGAATTGCGAACTTAGAGGTACATCAATGCCACCCGATAGCAAAAAGGCAAATTGCGAATCATTACCAGTTTTGTAAGCTGCACCTACTCCAACGTAAGGTGCAATTGGTAACGATTCGCTAAAAGGATCTGCTGACTGGAAGGAAAAATCGTAGGTGATAGGAAGTAGAACTGTGGTAGTGTCCCCAAACACGGCTGAGGGTCGAACCGATATGGCATTTGTCAGTCCGACTTTGCTGATTACCGCAAAGTTACCATCGCCCAAAGATGAGTCACCACCACGCAAACCAACGTTACCAGCAACACCTAGATAACTGCTGCCGCCACGGGTACGTCTACCTAAATCAATGTCCGATTGTGCCACTCTGGGAGCAGATGATTCAGAAATCGGTTGAGAAGTCGGTTTTACAGACTCAGGAGTGAGCATTGCAGATGAGGTTGCTACTGTGCCTGGAATGGGTGTAAGCGTTACACTAGCAACAGCTTTGCTGAACTGCTGTACTTTAATTAAATTTGTAACTGTGGATGGTTCAGTTGTTTCTGTCGAGAGGTTTTGATTTTTAGCTTCTAGTTCTGTACTCAACTCGTTGGGAAATGCTACGGTTACAGAAGGTTCGATTGATGGCTGAGTGTCCACCTTGTCTACTGTCTGGGCAACTACAGATAAGCCGCTACTCAGGACTGTAAGAGCAGCTAGACTTGGCAACCAAAAAACACCTTTACGAAGAAAAATAGTATTCACGTTCACTCCTAAAACAACATTGCCACGAGATATAAAGGGTTTTGTTGATTTAAGCCAACAAATTCGGGCAACAATCAAAATTTAACACCAAAAAATAGGTTTTTGCATCCTGGCTTTGATGAATTTATCTCTTTAAGAGTTACTAGTAAAAAATTAATTTCTATAGCCTGAATATCCTGAGTTTGATAGATGACAAAAATTATCCTGGCTTCTCCGGCGAAAACCAAAAATATTCTGGTGGATGAAAACGCTCTTAATACATGTTAACTTTCAAATTGCGGTATTTTTTTATATTTCTGCATCATGCAAAATAGTGATACCATTATCGGGTAAAGAGTCTTTGTTAGCGATTTCATTACCACTCGAATCTTTTCATTTATTCAAAAATTATTAAGTAGTTGTTTATTTAATTTCTTCATGTCTCTATTGCCCAATTACTCCCATTAAAGTAAAATTTTGTTCAATGTAAAATAATAAATGGCATTTATAAAATAAAAATAGCTGAATAAAGTCTTCTTTGGTCTTTGATTAATTTAGAAGTTACGATAATTAATCAAATATGTTAGATTAAAATGTAGCTCGTTCATAGTTGGTCGTGTTGTATGTTAAATTATCCAGTCCCGAAAAACTGTAAACACTCAATTTAGGCATTCTCCTTTGCAACAAAAAAAGTTGATTGTAAAGTGATATTACAAACCTTGCAAAAATATTTAGAATATTGTCTACAAGATAAACATGGCTCTAATGTAGAACCTATTAGGAGAGACTTGAGGCAAATGTGATGAGCGGAAATAATATTCAAAACTATCGGTTTGTCTGTACCCTGACCTTTGGCGATATCTACGGTCAAATAATTGTTTGGTTGATTACAATTACTCTAAGTTTGGCATCAGCCTTGGCGCTAATGGGTGCTAAGAAACCGGTGTACGCTTTAGCAACAGTGGGACTGGTCGTTCTGCTATCGCTGCCTTTCTTGCTTTTTGCCTTTGTGACTACATTGTTAAATCATATTGAAGTAGTTCCTGTAGGACTGGGAACCAAAATGGAAACCATGCCAGGTAATGTGTCTCAGCAACAACCTGTACAAGCAACTAGCTAAAGAGTTAGAAGTTAGGAGTTAGGAGTAACTTTATTTGTCTCATAACTCTTCATTTTTAACTTTTCACTCCTTATTTCAAAATTTTTAATAATATCCCTGTCTATAGGCAGGGAATTTTTTTGTATAGACGCGATCGCAACTGCCGCAACACACTACTTGATTAATCACCTCTCTACAATAGAACAGCAGTGGTTTGCAGTTAGAGGCTAGTTATGCTGGAACACGATGTGATTATTATCGGGGGTGGATTGGCGGGATGTCGTGCTGCTGTGGAAATTGCGCGCACTGACCCCAATTTAAATATTGCTGTGGTTGCCAAAACCCACCCAATTCGTTCCCACTCGGTTGCGGCTCAAGGTGGTATGGCTGCATCGCTGAAAAATGTTGATTCGGAGGATAGTTGGGAAGCACACGCTTTTGATACTGTCAAGGGTTCTGATTACTTGGCAGACCAAGATGCAGTAGCAATCCTCGCCCAGGAAGCGCCAGATGTGGTGATTGACTTGGAACACATGGGCGTTTTGTTCTCTCGTTTACCCGATGGTCGCATTGCCCAACGCGCTTTTGGCGGACATTCCCACAACCGCACTTGCTACGCCGCAGACAAGACTGGTCACGCGATTTTGCACGAATTGGTGAACAACCTGCGGCGTTATGGAGTGCAAGTTTATGAAGAGTGGTACGTGATGCGTCTTATTTTGTCAGAAAATGAGGCGAAGGGTGTGGTAATGTTCAATCTCTTAGATGGACATATTGAGGTGGTGCGGGCTAAGGCGGTGATGTTTGCTACGGGGGGCTATGGTCGCGTTTATAACACCACCTCTAATGATTACGCTTCTTCGGGTGATGGTTTAGCAATGACGGCGATCGCAGGTTTGCCCCTCGAAGATATGGAATTTGTCCAATTTCATCCCACTGGTTTATATCCGGTAGGAGTGCTGATTTCGGAAGCAGTACGGGGAGAAGGAGCGTATCTAATTAATAGTGAAGGCGATCGCTTTATGGCTAACTATGCACCCAGTCGCATGGAACTAGCTCCTCGTGATATTACCTCACGAGCGATCGCTTACGAAATTCGCGCCGGACGTGGTATCCATATTGATGGTACTGCTGGTGGCCCCTTTGTCTATCTGGATCTGCGACATCTAGGCAAAGAAAAAATTATGAGTCGCGTTCCCTTCTGTTGGGAAGAAGCACACCGTTTGGTAGGTGTTGACGCTGTGACTCAACCGATGCCAGTCCGCCCGACAATTCACTATTGTATGGGTGGTATCCCAGTTAACACTGATGGTCAAGTCCGCAGCAGTGGTGATGGTTTAGTTGAGGCTTTCTTTGCTGCTGGGGAAACTTCTTGTGTTTCTGTGCATGGTGCTAATCGCTTGGGGAGTAATTCTCTATTGGAATGCGTGGTTTATGGTAAGCGGACTGGGGCTGCGATCGCAAAATACGTGCAAAAACGCAAGTTGCCCTCTGTGGATGAACAGCACTATGTAACAGAAGCCCAGCAACAAATTCAAGCTTTACTAGAACAACCAGGACAGTATCGCATTAACCAAGTCCGTCAAGCCTTCCAGGATTGTATGACTGAGTATTGCGGCGTTTTCCGCACTGAGGCATTAATGAGGGAAGGTTTGCAAAAACTAGAAGAAATACAACAGCAATACCCGCAAATTTATTTAGATGACAAAGGTAGTTGCTGGAATACAGAGCTCGTAGAGGCTTTGGAATTGCGAAGTTTGATGGTAGTGGGACAGACTATTTTGGTATCAGCCCTGAATCGGCAAGAAAGTCGTGGCGCTCATTTCCGCGAAGATTATTCCCAGCGAGATGATGCCAACTTCCTCAAACACACAATGGCTTACTATTCACCAGCAGGAATTGACATTCAGTATCGTCCCGTGGCGATTACTATGTTTGAGCCAAAAGAGCGGAAGTATTAGTAAATGATGAAATATGAAGGATAAAATACCATATCCTTCATAATTTTACTTGTTCAATACAAAACAGAAACCGAGTTGCTTTGCCATGTAACAAGTTCGCCTCAGCCCATTAGACAGGCGATTGATGAATTACTCCTGCTTGTTGATTGTAGTGAGCAAGCAGAATAGAAGGAAGTCGTACTCTATCTCCCTTTGTGAGTAATTTATCCAAAGTATTCAATTACTTATCAGTCTTAGCGGTTTTTTTCAAACCTTGCCACCTTTGTCGCAGTCCCTTCAAGTTAGGCGTATGGCCACCATAACGCCAGCTAACATAGGCTTGAGAAATCTCATCTATTACCTCAGAAGTTGCTGGGGCATGATGCTGGGATGAGACTCTGGCATACTCTAAAGGTGTTTGGGCTGGATGTTTGCCCAAACCTTTTTGGGCTGTCCATTGCAGCATTTGTTGATAAATGCTCTCCATCGCTGGCAATTTCTTTAACCATCGGCGGTTGCGCCACTCTCGCCACTGTCCCCAACCCAGCCAACCGAAGAAGGCTATAACAGTCCCCAAGATTAAGCCAGTCAATACGCCGAACCAACCTTGAGAAAATAAAGCGAAAAACCAAGCGATCGCTCTAATAATCCAACTCAATATTGTCCCAAATACATTATTCAACAAACCTGTCACTGGAGACGGCAACCATCCAGCAACCCAGTGCCACAACTGGCGCAAGACACTAAAAGTCTGAGTGTCTTCAATAGATGGGGGAATTAAAGGATGATTGGGAATAGGGTCAAAGGCAAACCAACCATATTTAGGAAAATATACTTCCGTCATCGCATAAGCGTCAGTATTACGGACAACATACAATCCCGTAAATGGGTTAAATTCTCCAGCACTAAACCCTGCTACCAACCGCGCTGGGATGCCAATGGAACGCAACATCACCGTGAGAACTGTCGAGAAATGGTCTGGATAACCTCCTTTTTGCTTGAACAAAAAAGCTTCTACCAAGTCTTCTTTTTCATCCAAATAAGGCAGTCCTAAAGGATTTTGGGGAATAGAGTAGTGTTGTTTTAGGTATTGAGCTAAGTAAAGAGCCTTTTCATAGGGTGAATCTAGGCTTTTAGAAGACTTTGCGACTCGTTCTTGATTGTAGTTGACGAGAATTTCTTCAGTCCGTTGCCGGACTTTTTCGACAATTTCGGGAGGAATTTGCAAATAATGCTTTTTAATATATTCTGAATATTGAGTGGAAGCTTCACCTAACAAAGTCCGATCGCGGTATGGTACTTCGGAAATTACTGTGTAAGTCAGTCCTTCGGATAATTCCACAGGCGATCGCAATCCATCTTCTTTATCAACGGCGATTACTGGTGCTGGAAAGTAAATTTCTTTGGGATAAGCCATTGCTGGAATTAGGTTAGGCAAATCCGACACCACTGTATAAGTTTGTACTACCTCTTGGGTTTTACCAGTAATCACAGATGGGGAAAGAAAAATTTGGTAAGACCAAGGCGATCGCCTGATAGTCGTAACATCTTCATTCCGGGAAACTTCCCATCCCTTACCTGTATAATGGTCAAATCCTAGCACTCGCCAAAAACCCTCAGCTTGCGATCGCACTCGCATCACAACTTTAGGTTTCATCTCGCCCCGCAAGTTTTGGTTAATTTGGCTATTAAAACCGTAATAAAAATTATTATCTACTTTACCTGGTTGACCAGTTTGATTTTGTCCCGTACCACCGCTACCATTGCCTTGATTATTACCTTTACCTTGGCGGACATAACCAGGATTGATAATACTACGTCCTGTGAAACTGCCTTTTACTTGAATAGCAGAACTTACAGGAAAATTCCGTAACTGATAACCAGGGAATCTGGGTAAAACAGCAAAAATTGCCAGCCCCAGACCGACAATTAGCAAAAAATTCAGAATTAAAAATTTAAAATTAAGAGTTGAGTAATTCTTCTGATTGAATTTTTCCTTTTGAGTTTTTAATGGCTGTAAACCCAAGCGTGAGCGATAATCTAGCACTAAAGTTGGCAGAGCGATCGCTAAAAATAACAGCAGCACAGGTGCAAATGCTAAAGTCTGACTTAGTGTTGCTGCCACACCCAATAAAATCAGTCCGATAACAATCGAATAGCCCAAATTTTTCCGGCGGGGTGTATCAAAGCTATGCAGCACTTGGAGTTGAATTAATAACTCTGCCAAACCCAACCGCGTATCATTCAACTCTCCCACTAACCGCCCAAAGAAAGCACCAAGTGCAACTAACATGCCGATGGCAATGCAGAATTTAACTGCAATATTCCGATCGCGGCGACGGTAGTAACTCCAAATCGCACCAACTACACTCAGGGGTAACGCCCAAAAACTGAATGAAGTCTCGGCGGCGATATCCGTCGCCACAATTCCCAAAATAACCAACGCTAGCACCAGCACCCGTAAGGAAATTGAATCTTCCACTTCTGTCAAAGGCGACCCCTGGGGATTTTGCCGCCAGAAATTACCTACGGGAAAACGCCAAAACCGATTCATCCTGGATAAGTTAAACATTTGACTTTAAGGGAAGCAATGATGTAGATGCGACGGACACAATGCGGGCGACGTAATTGCCTAACCTACTATTGTGTCAAATAAAAAATGATGAATAGGGAGAGACACGGAGAGGGAAGAAGACGCAGGGACGCGGAGAAATTATCAAATACTCTCTCCGTATCTCCGCGTCCCGCATCCCTGTGTCTTTGTAATAACTGCTTCTCGTAGACACCCTAATGACCCTTGTTGAAAAATAGGATAAGCTTCAAAACCAGGAAAATTCTCTTAATATATATCGGCGTTGAACGACGTAGTGTGCTAGCGCTGGCAATTTAAACTAAATCATCGGGCTAATAACAAACAACAACGATTGTTCGTCTATTTCTGGAAACTCAACCTCCAGAGTATAAGTTGGGTTAAGTTGCTCGCAGCTTAACTCTACACTTAAGTATCCCGAAGTCGAAGATGTTGCCATTGCTAAGGTGCCACTTGCCCGAAGTGTCAAAGTTCCTTTAACGGGTAACTCAGCCTGAACAAGTAACTTCGTAATTTTACCTAGAGACTGGTACTCTACTCTGATGTTCAAAGTACCGACACTGGTTAGCCATTGTCTTTCTACCACTGGACTAGTTACTGAAAGTGGTAGAGTCAGATTTTCCAGCAGTTGTTTAGCTGCTAGCAATGACAAAGCCATCTGTTGACGCGGTTGCAAATCTGAGTAATCGCTCTGGATATTGGGCATTGTCTCCAGAGTATTTACAGATCGATAGGTGCTTCTTAGCACCAATCCAGCTATGTCGTTCAGCGTTTGAGATTCGTTGGGAAAAAAGTTCTCCACTGCTTGAACTAATTTTGCCCCCAGAGGCATCGAAGATGTAACCAACGCCTGACACTGTTCTAGTAATTGCCGGAAAACTTTCTCCGGCAAGGGACGCGGCAGGTTCAGCTTCGCCTGTTGTACCATCCACCCCCAGCTAGGAACGAGTGTCATTGATGGCTCGTCAACAAAATCAGGATAGTCGATTAATTGTGTTTCCCAAGGAAACAACGGTGGGTGATCTTGGACTTGGATTTGTAACCGACGCTTAAGGACGGCTTGGAAACGATCTTGCACAGTAGGAATTTCTCCCAGTTGAAAGGTCTGGGGCGTTCCTCCCAATTTTGGCTCACTGCTTTTTGAAGCAGTGGCTTCGTTGAGGAGGTTTTGTACCCCGTCATTTTCCTCACATTCTACCGATTGCTCGTTACTTTTGACATTATCTGTCAATAACCAATCGAGACACTGGTGTTGTAAGGATTCTGAGTCACTATTCATGAGTAGATGCACCTGATCCGGATACTAATGAGTTACGAATTTCCCAAGCTTGCTCAAGAATCTTAAACCATCGTTTTTGAAGTTGTGCCATTGATAGCCCTAAAGTTTTTGCTATTTTTTCATCGGCTTCTCCTTGTTGCTTCAACTCTAATAAAGACCGTTGTTTATTGTCCAGCTGTGCTGTGTATACTTGCCATTGCTGAGGAGTTAAGCCCAAATTGGTGTGCAAAGAAGCTTCCAGCCATTCGTGAACTAATTCCCAACGGTGCAACAAAGCAAACCGAATCAAATGATACTTAAAGCGCTGCTGCAAGTAATCTCTCTGACGAGGGGTTAAACCTAAAATCGACTCAATTTCCTGTGCTGATAGATCCTGGAGGCGAAGAGAAAAGTAATCAGCGCAGTCAGATTGTTGCCGTTGTTCGAGATAATTCATTAATTCCGTAATCACAACGGAGCGCAAGGTGTCTTCTTCGGGTTCAGGTTCGACTTGCGTTGCCATTGTGGAGCGCAATTTGTGCACTGCTGGTTCTTCCCAAGAACCATCACCTTCATTACTGCTGCCTTCTGAGGCTTGTTCTATATCTACGCTGGTTTCGGGGGGCTGCTGTTGGGAAAAAGTTTGCGCCCGTAGGATAATTAACTGCTGCTGACGGCCTGGTAAGGGAATGCGTCGCTTGCCATAGCGCTCGGTAAATGCCATGTACTCTGCCAATTCCAGAAGCGTTTGAGGGCGATAGGTGGCACCGAGTTGATTTTCTCGCCGGAAAGCGTTTAATGCCTCCAGATAAAAACTCTGGAGGAAGTCTTCAATTATAGTCAGCCGCCCTTGATAGCTCAATTGCTTCTGAGGAGGATTAATATAACGATAAATAATTGCACTCAGAGTACTGTGTAATTCTACCCTGCCCCGATTTGAACCAAATTGATAGTACCTGAGACACTGTTGTAGCCGATGCCGAGCCAGGGTCATCGCCGAGCTTTCTACAGACCCAGAAGCTTGAATACGTTTACTTTCATGACAAATCCGATATACTTCGGTAGTAATACGTGTTGCTACATCGTGGCAATTCTGTTGCGAAGCTTTGGTTGACTGCTGAAACTCCTTGGACAGGAGTTGAAAGATCACCTCCACGCCTGTAGAATTTTCTCCCAGAATAGTTGCAAATGGAATAGTTGCGGTTGCGGCTGAATTCATAGTCTCGGTTTTCAAAAGACCCTAACTTACTTAAATACAACCTGTACGACTGTGGGTATTGGCTTTTTCGGTTTTACGTATAAGCTAAACGCAGACCAATCCTATATTTAAGATATGGCTGATTTTATTATTCCCAACTCTAATGGGATTGTTCACATTTTGATAGATGTTATTGCCATTACCCAGGAGTCGTATACAAGTCATTATGGATTTAGAAGCACAAATTCAATTGCTGATTGATAATGCACCTCGCGATGGCATGACACCACATCTTGTTGCAGCAATTGCTCCTGCCCTTAGAGCGATCGCTCAAAAATTACGCTACTCCCAGTACTATATTCTCCAAAATTCAGAGTCAAGCTGGGTTTTAACTACATTGAGCAATCGTGCTAATCCAGGATTGGAAAAGCGTGTGATTTACGCTTTCCCTACCATACAAGATGTCTCTCTAATTCCCCCTGCTGGGCTTGACCCTCAAATGCTAGCTAAAATTGTTCCTGTAACTCATATTTTGTTTCAAATGGTGGCATTAGAACCCGTAGATAGTATCGTTTTTTTGGAAACGCCGGGTAAGACCACTCATACCGTTGAAATTAAGCGAACTGAACTAGAAAAACTCATGCAGCAACAGTTACGACAACAGCGATCGCCTAAACAGATCCCCCCTGATATTGCATAGAAAAAATTTGGATGTGGGATTTTTTAGATACAATCCCACATCCAAATTTTTAAGTCTCAAATTCCTTTAAAAAAGTTTTCTAAATTAGGCAGAAACGAAATTTTTTCTTTCCCTTAAACCATGCCATTGGCTCAACTATCGGTGAAGCCTAAAATCGATTAATAAATAGTTATCAGTGAACATTTTTCAGTTTTTAAGTTTTAATTTCTTAGTGAGCTAGAGTCACCCACTTAAGAACAGGTGGAAAGTTTTACTTAGGATCTAAATCCCTACTTTTTACCTAAGAACTGATAACTGAATTTAATAAAGACGACTCAGTGTGTATTCAGCTATGTTAATCAATGCCTGGTGAGACTCTGAGGGTGGGAGAATTGCAAGATGTTCAATTGCTAACTTGGCATGGTGAGCAGCTAACTCTCGCGCCTGCTGTATACCTTGACTATTTTGAATTAGTTCCAGTGCTTGCTCTAAATCCCCTTCTTCGGTAAACTCTCGGTCAATCAGCACTTCCAAAGATGGTTTTTCCCCTAAAGCAAATAAAACGGGTGCAGTCAGATTGCCACTTTTGAGATCCGACCCCACAGGTTTACCCAAGGTGTCTGTTGTACTAGTGAAATCTAAAATGTCATCGACAATTTGAAATGCGATACCAAAATGACGACCGTAGCTATACATGTGCTCAACAGTTTCTCGGGAGACTTCACTGAGTAACCCAGCAGCTTTAGAACTGTTGGCCATTAAAGAAGCTGTTTTGTAATAACTTTTCTGGAGGTAACTTTCAACAGAGATGCTAGCATCAAAACAATTCAGCCCTTGCTGGATCTCCCCAGTAGCCAGATCCATAATTACTTCTGAAAGTAGTTTCACCACCTCCAAATTGTCCAAGTTTGCTAAATACCACGACGATTGGGCAAAAAGAAAATCTCCTGCTAAGATGGCAATGCGGTTACCGAACAAACTATGAACGGTGGGAACGCCTCGCCGCACGTCTGATTCATCTACCACATCGTCATGTACCAAGCTTGCTGTGTGAATCATTTCCGTAATCTCAGCTAAACGGCGGTGACGTGGCGTAATGTCTTGTTCTAACATTGTTGCCCGCGATATTAGCAGGACAATTGCTGGTCTGATACGCTTTCCACCAGCTCCGAATAAATGTTCGGCTGCTGCAAACAGAATGGGGTGGCGGTTTCCAACTAGCTGTTTTAGGTTATCTGCTAGTAGTTGCAGGTCTGCTTCCACAGGGGTAAACATGGAGGTGGCTGGGGTCATGGATGGGCGGACTCTGGCTTAGGTTACGAAAGTTTACATATTACTCATTTTAAGATTAAGCCTGTACCAGCGCAAAGTTTTCATCAGGTAATCCTATTTTCATTAGTCTATTGCTAAATTTTAACTCAATAGTGTATTTGGAAATAAGTAATTATGCTTAATTTTGCAAGCTCAGTTTAAAACTAACCTTGAATATGACTTCTCAGTATATAGGAAAGGTTTTTACTGAAGATGGTGTTACGCAATTCCCCGCGCTTCCAAGTTTTCCGCCACAGAACAGATTAAATCTAAATTCAGGTAAGATTACTTATTGACAAACTGGATACAACTTTAATTTTTCACTACTGGCTAAGACTAAATTTCTCTAAGCCTAAGGTCATAGTTATTCAAAAAAATTGAAATTTAGCAGACGAGTAGGCTTAAAATTCAGGGTCGTTGTGTTACTCTAAAATATAGGAATTATAAATTTTTCAGATATTCACACCCCAAAAGACAAGTCACCTATTAGTTGACTTTACTTAGTTGGTGTAGTGTGTGTAAAATCACTAGTAGTCGCTTACATTAAGGGAAAAACTCCTTTCGTGTTTCGTGCGACATGCGAAACTCCTGGTTTGGAGCTATGCGATATTCCTATGGGAAGCCGCTACACGTCTTCAGCGCACGTTGAGCGCAAGCATTCCTCCTTTCACAGCAGTGTGAGCAAAAATAACGCAGATCAAGTAGACCCCTGAGAATCGCAGTTTTAGCTTGTCGCATGACAATCTAACTGCTGTGGGATGTATGGTCTGCAATAAATCGTATGAGATAATAAATTCTTTGTCCGTATAGAATTCCATTTCTATAGGTAGTTTTACATAGGAAACTACAGCCATCAAGGATGCACTTGGTTGACTGAGGTTTTACTAATTTTATGAGATTTTATATTCCTAGTACTTACGCACTGTACAAAAGAATTATGTTGTGTATTAACGTAAATACGTCGTTTCAGGTTTTTATGAATCATTCTTTGATTGTTGTAAACCCGCACGGTAGGGGCAATTCATGAATTGCCCCTACGACAAATGTGGTTTTTCAAATAACTCATATTTACTCTTTCTTGTCAATGCGTAAGTCCTGATTCCTTTGGAAAAGGTGCTGGTAGAAGAATAATTTACGGAAGTATACCTATGATGATTTTTATTTTAGCGTCTGGATATTTGTTCACAGTCTACTTGTTATTAGCACTGGCAAAGCGAACTGGCACAAAGACTGTTGCTACAAGTTTTCCTTTATCTGCCAAAGGAGAACACAAGCAAGAGATATCAGTAAGGACGAAGGTAACTGAAGCAGTTAATAGTCAATAGAGACGCGATGAATCGTGTCTGTACAAAAGTTATTCGTAGAGACGCGATTCATCGCGTCTTTTAGAATTGGGAAATAGCGATATCAGTAAAGCAAACCTTTTCAACCATTGGGGTATAGCCTAGCCACTGCATTCCAGACTGGGAAAACTGTTGTGGACAACCGCTAACCGCGAAGCGAGTTGGCAGTGGTGGGTGAGTATTTCTTAAGCTTAATAAGTCTAGCTCTTGGGCACAAGCTGCAACAACATGAACAGCTGGGTCAACCATCTGGACTTGAGAGGGGAGGAGCGATCGCAATACTGGTGCTAGGAGTGGATAATGGGTACAGCCGTGGATTAAGGTATCAATTTGCTGCTCTAGTAAAGGCTCTAGGTAGGCTCGTGCTACTTCAGTCGTGTAGGGGTCGTGAATGCGGTTTTGCTCAATGAGTGGTACAAATTCTGGACATCCAACTTGCCAGACTTGGATATCAGGATCGATTTCGAGTATGGCGTGCTTATAAGCATTACTCTTAGCTGTAGCTGGGGTTGCAATTACACCAATCCGTCTTCCTTGTTGCACTGCTGCCCTTGCCCCTGGTAGGATTACTCCTAGAATGGGTATGCTAAATTCTTGACGTACAGTTTCTAGTGCTAGAGCAGAACTAGTGTTGCAAGCCATAATCACCATTTTTACCTGCTGCTGTTGTAGCCAGGTAATAATTTCACGGGTAAATTGTAAAATTTCTGCTTGTGAACGAATTCCATAAGGAAGTCGAGCTGTATCCCCAAAGTAAACAATTGATTCATTGGGGAGTTGCCGATATATTTGTCGCAGTACCGTCAGCCCACCCACACCACTATCAAAAATGCCAATTGGAGCACGTTGGGGTTCTTGATCAGAAAAATCGTCAAGATTACCTTCAAAGATAAAAGATGAATACACAGTCAGATGTTAATTTAGGTTTTTGACTTTAAAATACAGAATTTAGCAGACAATCCACAAATTTACTACTAAATTTTGTATACAAAATAAGTTTAAATACCATGTTTTTAATTAATAATTTTTACTATCTTACCTCTGCTGTAAGTATTTGAGGATGCCACGAGCGATCGCTTCTGCCATCCGATTTTGATAGTCCGGTGTTCCCAATCTCGGATTATCCTCCCGACCAGACATATAGCCTGTTTCCACTAAAATCGAAGGCATGGAGCTTTTCCTGAGAACGTAGAATCTCGCCTTGCGGGTTCCCCGGTTTTTAAGAGTATCGATATTCTGGAGGATGGTATTACGAACTACTTCAGCTAGAGCGTAACCGCTTTCGTAATAATACATTTCTAAGCCATTGACATCAGGGCGATTATCAACGGAATTAGCATGAATACTGACAAACAAGGTTGCATTCACTCGTTCAGCAATGTCTACACGTCCCTGAAGTTCTACGAAAAATCAGCATCTCGTGTTAGTACCGCTTGTACACCATTTTGCTCTAAAATTGCTGCCACCCTTCTACCAATAGGCAAGACTACATCCTTTTCTAACAGTCCGCCCAGACCGGGGGCACCTGAGTCTTTTCCACCATGTCCTGGGTCAATAACTACTAGCAATTTTCCTCTGGGAACTGAGGGGCGTGGTTGTGGCTGAGAAATTGGACGGGGATTATCTGTGGGGTTTGGCGATCGCAGGGGAGGTAAAGTAATGGGGGGTGTGATGTTACCAAAGCGTTGTAATTCTAGAGCCAAAAGTTGGTCACCAACTTGGTTAAGTTCACCAATTTGGACTCCGGCTGCTGGTTGAACTAAGACGGTGACACTATTGGGTTGTTGTGGTTGCAGGCGAACTCGCAGAATCGGGCTATTAGCATTAAAAGCAGGGCCTGTGACTTTGGGAGCTAACTGAGCATTGTTGATAGTGATGCGGAACAGACCAGATGATCTATCCCAGCCTCCTGTAGCGGATAAAGTTTGGTCGGCTCTAATCAACAGTTGTGTGCCATTATTAGCCAGTTCTACAGACTCAATGGTAGCGGGTGAACTATTAGTCGGTTGTATAGGGCGTGGACTGTTACCTCCACCACGACTGGGTAGAACTACAAAACCACCAATACTGCTAGTGGTTGCTCGCCAATTTGGACTATTTTCGTCCACCTCTAAAGTCAGGCGCACAACAGATGGACTTGTTTGCAGTTGGGTAAACTGGATACGGCTGACACCATAGCGATTAATCAACAAATCTCGCGGCTCTAGACTTGATGATAAAGTTGCGCCAGCAATGTCGATGTTAATCGCCTTCTGATCGGCGCTACGATTTACCTGAATCTGAGGATTACCACCACTGGTACGGATGAAAAAACCATCGCCTGTGACTTGTAAATTCTCAATTTGAGTAACCCTGGCGACAACCATTCTGTTGTTAAGTGGATTGCCGATGCCGGTTCTCACCACATTGTAAATATTCCTTGGGGAGAACACTGGTGTAGATGTTCTCGGTGAAGTTTCTGTGGCGATAACTTCTTCTTGCTGCCTCTCAGTATTTTCTGGGGGTACATCTTTGGACTCTGGCGTAGGCAATTGCACTGTCCAGCGATCGCCAGTTGTGCCCACAAATTTTACTCGTTTGGGGTCTAAAGTATAGCCAGGAGTCAATTCAACAACTATCCGCGTTGTCTCTGTATCAAACTGCCCAACACGAATCGAACGAATTGCACCGCCTATTTGTTGGGTTAGCTGCGAACGCCCAAATATGGTTCCTGGCAAATCAATTACCAAACGAGTGGGGTTAAAAATTAATTGTGCTTGGGGTTGAACAGCTTCTGAAGTATTAATTTCCAGCTTGTTTTGATTGGCATCAAAACGCCAAGATTCGAGTTTCGCGGCCATTGCCGGCGACGATAGCATGAAGATAGTTCCAATAGTACTGGATAGTAACCAGCGTAATTTCACAGTCCTTTCTCCTGATTCACATTCATGGGAGCCATCAACATCTCAACATATTGGCAAATCCTCACACATCACCGTACACACTTGAATTTGGCGCTGTTATTAAGACACAGGTAATGGCGTAAAATATAGCAAGCTCCTTTGATTTTGCCATATCATCCATTAGCCCATATAAATTTGATTTGCAAAGCATCAGATGACAATAACAAAGAAGCTATTCCTATTCCGCCGTAAGAATACTTAAGTTGTTTTACTACTTAAATGGTAAAGAATGTATTTACTCAATAATTTAGACTAAATTATTTATCTTCTCTGTAGGTACTGAAGAATGCCGCGAGCGATCGCTTCTGCCATTTGATTTTGGTAAGCTGAGTTTCTGAGTTTAGCGTTATCCTCTCGACCAGTCAAATAACCTGTTTCTACGAGAATAGAAGGCATGGAACTTTTTCTGAGGACAAAAAATCTCGCTCGTCGCACTCCCCTGTCTCTAACGTTTACACTTTGGAGAATACTGTTATGGACACTGCGAGCTAGACTCAAACCACTGTCGTAATAATATGTTTCTAAGCCACTGACATCCGAACGACCTGGGCCGACTGCATTAGCATGAATGCTAACAAACACATCAGCATTGGCTCGCTCTGCTAATTGCACCCGTCCCGGAAGGGTGACGAAATAGTCAGAATCCCGCGTCATAACTACTTGTACGCCATTTTGCTGCAAAATTTCAGCTATCCTTCTGCTAATAGATAAGATAATATCCTTTTCGCGTAATCCTCCAAGACCTACTGCTCCAGGGTCTTTACCGCCATGTCCAGGGTCAATAAGGACTACCATTCGCCCATTATTAGCTCGGCGCTGTGGTGGGAATAGGGGCTGGGGATTGGGATTATTTGGGTCTGGAAATGGGCCCCGGTTTGGCGGCGGTAGTCCAGGTAAAGCAAGGGGGGGTCTTCCGGGGAGGGCGACAATTCGCCGAGAGCCTTGTATTGGTAGAGCCAAAAGCTGGTCGCTGATTTGATTGGGTTGCCCAATTTGGACTCCGGCTGCTGGTTGAACTAAGACAATGACAGTATTTGGTTCTTGCGGTTGCAGGCGTACCCGGAGAATGGGGCTATTGGCAGCAAAAATAGGGCCTGTGACTCCGGGATCTAGGTTAGCATTAGTAATTGTGATGCGGAACAGACCTGAGGATCTATCCCAGGCTCCGGTAGCAGATAAAGTTTTGTCGGCTCTAATTAGCAGCTGTGTGCCATTATCAGCCAGTTGCACAGACTCAATTGTGGCTGGCGAGTTGTTGGCAGATAGTCTACTGGGAAATGAGGGTGGTTCTGATTGATTGTCCGAATTATTACTTTCAGGCAATCTGACAAGGCGACTAGGTAGAACTACCAAACCGTCGTTACTATTGGTTGTCCGCCAGTCGGGGCTATTTTTGTCTACCCGCAAGGTCAGGCGGACGCCAGGAGGTTGGGTTTGTAGTTGGGTGAATTCGACGCGGCTAATACCATGTTTGTTAACGGGTATATTATTCTGCTGCGCCAGACGTGATGATAAAGATGCGCCAGAGATATCTATGAAGATGGTAGCGCGATCGCGGCTCCGAACTACCTGAATCGGAGGATTACCACCACTGGTGCGGACGAACAACCCATCACCTGTTACTTGTAAGTTCTCAATTTGAGTCGCTCCTTGCGTAGTCGTGGCAACCCTTGAAATCGTAGGTTGAGGCTCAGAGTCGGGGGTAACTGCACTGTAAACACTTCTGGGAGATGAGGCTAATTTTTCAACTTCTGGCGTAGGTAATTGCACCGTCCAGCGATCGCCAGTTGTACCCAGAAATTGCACTTGTTTGGGGTCTAAAGTATAACCAGGAGTCAGTTCGACAACTATCCGTGTTGTCTCTGTATCAAACTGCCCAACACGAATCGAGCGAATTCCACCGCCTACCTGTTGGGTTAGCTGCGGACGCCCAAATATGGTTCCTGGCAAATCAATTACCAGCCGAGTCGGGTTGAAAATTAGTTGTGCCTGGGGTTGAACTGCTCCCACAGTATTAATTTCCAGCCTGTTTTGATTGGCATCAAAGCGCCAAGATTCAAGTCTCGCGGCCATTACTGGCGACGATAGCATGAAGATAGTTCCAATAGTGCTGGGTAGTAACCAGTGTAATTTCACAGTCCTTTCTCCTAATTCACGTTCATGGGAGCCGTCAATATCTCAACTCATTGGTAAATCATCACACCATCACCACCGAAACTTGACCTTGGATGCCTTTTTTGATTTTTTAAGCTGGTATAAAGACATACTTAAATCAGTTGTCTTGGGTCTAAATCCCCATCTGAAACCTCCACCTGTAGAGATGGGAGACTTTGAATCCCAAGGAAGCTAGAAAACTGATAATCGATAACCGTTCACTGATAAATGTTTGTTCTTTGTTGCCATTGATGCACTGAGTAAATAATTCCCACTACTGTCAGATGATCTAACAAGATTTATAGGTGTTACTCCCCAATTATCTGGAAAATATTCAGATAAAATTTTCCAAGCCGAGGGAGACTGGAAATAAGTAACCGTTCCCAATGCTGGTAGAAATTACAAACAGACGATTATTCTACAATCACATGGGACGGAAATTTAGCAACAGAAGTTTCCACTGCACAATAGCAAAATCTTCAAAGCAATGTCACAGTACGGAATTCAGCGTCCTGAGTCCTGAGTAATTTTTGCTCAAAACTAATTATTGAAAAAGAATTCAGAAGTCAACGAAGAGGAAAAGGGGCAGCTCTTGCAGGGGGCAGGGGGGAAACCCCATAAATAAATTTATTGGCTCTGAAACCATGAGTGCAGGGGAAATGAGCGCATTTTTCCCCCCGTCTCCCTGCCCCCTGCCCCTTTTCCTCTTCTCTGACTCCTGACTCCTGAATTCCGTTTTAATAATTTACCCAAGACCTTAATTAACTATCTTGAGAATCTGGAGTTGTTTCTAGGTTCACACGCTCATTTGATGCTGACACTCTCGATTGAGGTGGTTCAATTACCAACGATGTCCCAGAGATACCGTCTAGAATTAGTTGCTCTGAGACTGCATCCACGGTTTTTGGTTCTGGAAATACAAATCTTAACAAGGGAGGAGCTAAAAAGGTTGTCAAGATAACCATCATAATGATTGCCGCCCCTAATGGTTTTGAGAGAGCGCCACTGGCAGCCCCGACACCAGCAAACACCAATCCGACTTCGCCTCTAGGAATCATCCCCACACCGATCGCTAAACGGTTGATTTCCGGTTGACCAAACACGCTTAAACCTGTGATTACTTTACCGAGAATGGCTACTGTGATCAGGAAAGTTGCCATAATTAGACCTTCCCGATTGTCGGGAATCGCCGGGTTTAAAACTCCCAAATCGGTTTTTGCCCCAACAGTTACAAAGAAAATTGGCACTAACATATCGGCAATAGGGCAGACTTGCCTTTGCAGTTCTTTGCGCTTATCTGTCTCTTCTAGAACTAAACCCGCCGCAAAAGCTCCCAGAATTGCTTCTAAGTGAATGATGTCGGCAAGGTATGCCATAGCAAAGGCAAAGATGAATGCTGGTATTACCAGTTCACCGCGTGTTTTGAGTTGATCGGCGATCGCCACAAATAACTTATTGAAAACATTGCCTAGTAAAATTGCTCCCAAAATAAAACCAGTGGCGCTGATCATCAAATAAATGACTTTGCTCACATCCACCACGCCATCTTTAGCTAGGCTAGCAACTACCGCTAAAACGATGATTCCTAATACATCGTCAATTACGGCAGCACCCAAAATAATCTGCCCTTCTTTAGAATTGAGTCGCCCCAATTCTGACAGCACTTTGGAAGTAATGCCGATACTAGTGGCAGTCAAAGCTGCCCCTGCAAAAATTGCGGGTACAGCGCCAATACCAAACAAAGTCATCAGTCCTACAGTACCAGCAGCAAAGGGTACTACTACTCCCACTACTGCTACAACAGTGGCTTGAGTACCAACTGCCAGTAAATCTTTTAAGTTCGACTCCAAGCCGATTTCAAAGAGCAGGATAATCACACCCAATTCTGCCAAAACGGAAACGACCTCGGACTGCGCTGCAAATACTGCTGGAGTAGCTTCAGGCGTTAAACCAGCAGTGGTTTGCAGCACGGACATGAGCAAAGAGCTAGAACTGTCTGTGCCGCCTTCTGGAAACACCAAAAGGTGGAAAACAGAGATGCCAACTACTACACCACCTAAAAGTTCTCCCAACACGGGTGGCAAACCTATTAGGTTTGATAACTCTCCACCAACTTTGCTGGCGAGGTAAATTACTACTAAACTTAGCAGTACGGCTGCTACGACCATTGAACTGTCTGCGGCTTGTGTTGCGCTGGCCAGCAGAGGAAAAGAGAAGTTGATTGGATCTAACAAATGCATGGGTTCTGTGAAAATCCTTCTCTTTAATTCTGGCGCGTTTCTGGAAAACATCTATGCTTAGGATTTAGACATTGACAAAAATATTATCTAGCGATCGCATTTCATGGGTAACTTATCAGCGATCGCTTGTTCTGAATATAGATAAAGTTTTTATTTTGCCAAAATTTTCAGCTAAATAAAATAAAATCCAACTAATATATTATCCCTAACTGGTTTAGCCATTTTAGCACTCAGTCTAGTCATGCAGTCTCTATTGTCTATGATACAGATATAGAAAACCACATCAGCTTGACAAAATTCACTCGCTTTTAACTTGTTACAAATGGTGGGGGAATGGGAATGATTTTGAATTTTGCATTGTTCATCCCCCTCATCCCTGCTTATACGACTGCGGGTTCTAGCATCCGAATTGTTCCAGTATCAGCGTCTATTTCCACCTCTAAACCAATAGGTAATGTCAACACTGGTTCGATATGACCAATCATGGCACCATACCAAGCCGGAATACCCAAAGGCTTGATGTGATCCCACACTACTTCTTCTAAGGTGAGAGAACCGTAGTCAGCATCAGGCGAACATCCCTTACATTGTCCAAAAATAAAGCCAGCAAGTTTATTAAATAGCCCCGCAATTTTTAGGTGAGTCATCATCCGGTCAATACGATATATGTTTTCACCGGTATCTTCCAAAAATAAAATTGCACCTTGCAAATCTGGTAAGTAGGGAGAACCGACAATTCCCGATAAAACTGAAAGATTCCCACCGATGAATTTACCTTTAGCTCGACCCGGAGTAATAGTTTGTATCCGGTTCTTGACTTGCATCAGCCGGTTTTCATCATCTCCATCCTTCAAATTTTGAAAAGTAACAGTTTCACCGTTAAATAAGACACGGCGAAAATATTCTGTCTGGGTTGTTCTCCATGAAGTCAGTCCGTTTGGGCCGTGAAATGTTACTAGGTTAGTCTTAGCATTCAAAGCCAGAATTAAAGCGGTCAAATCACTAAAACCGATAATAATTTTGGGATTTTGCCGGATACGTTTGTAATCTAAATAAGGCAAAATCCGGCTACATCCCCAGCCACCACGAATTGGTAAAATAGCGGCTACAGAAACATCACTAAAAAACTGATTGATGTCAGCAGCACGTTGTTGATCTTTGCCTGCTAAATAACCATAACGTTCCAGTAGATGAGGTGCAAGGCGGGGGACAAGTCCCAACGCTTTAACTGCATCTATCACTACCTCCAATTCTTCACGAACAAAGGTTGCACTTGCAGGACTGACAATTCCTACTACGGAGCCAGCCTGCAACCGTTTGGGTTTTAATAGTGGTGGCGGGGATGCTTTCCCCGGTTTCAGGGGCGAAACGAAGATTGAGGAAGTAGCAGCTAAACCAATGAGCAAATTACGGCGGTTAATCATCAGGAATTTAGGATACAACGCCATCTGTAATTAAACCATGCTGCAAAAGAGAATCAAGATTTAGGAGTGGTCAAAGCTTTGTGCGCCGTGCTGTAATATTGTAATTTTTTGAGTTTCCAAAAATGTAACCATTTCAGCTTTTGACGATCGCAGTGTCAAAGTAAGAACATCCAAATCGGATCTAGCGATCGCACTTAAGTTGTGAAAAACTTGTGGTGGCTGTTGACTCTCAACCGCCAACAGCAGATTGCTACATACGCTGATTAAAACATTTGTGGATACTTTGAGGAGTGCAAATCTTATGACTAGAGCCGCTTTACCCGGTTCTCAGTTTCCATCGGGAAACTTGTGGAAAATACTGCCTTTAGCAATGCTTTTATGTGCAATTTTTATCCTGCCTGCATTGGCACAAGAAAAAGATAAATTGTGGCGAACCCTTAGTGTCAGTGGTCGCGGAGTGGAAACAATTCCTACAACCTTGGCACAAGTCAGTTTAGGAGTGGAGATTCAGGGGAAAACAGCCCAGGAGGTACAGCAAGAAGCCGCCCGCCGGTCATCTGCTGTGGTTGCATTTCTCAAGAGCCAAAATGTCGAAAAATTACAAACTACTGGTATCCAACTCAATCCGGTTTATAGCTACACCAATAATGTGCAAAGGATTACAGGCTATGCTGCCAATAACACTGTGAGTTTTCGCATTCCTACCGAGCGAGCTGGGACATTATTGGATGATGCAGTGAAAGCGGGTGCAACACAAATTAATGGCATTAGTTTTGTTGCGAATGATGAAGCGATCGCAGCTGCTCAAAAACAAGCATTAAAAGAAGCTACCCAAGACGCCCAGCAGCAAGCCGATGCTGTTTTCAGTGCCTTGGGTTTTAAATCCAAAGAAGTGGTCAGCATTCAAGTTAATAATGCAAGTCCACCACCACCCATGTTTTTACGGGCTGAGGCTTCACAAAAGTTAGCCAACGCCGATACTTCCACCCCTGTCGTTGGTGGTGAACAGCTAGTAGAAGCATCGGTAACGCTGCAAATTAGTTATTAGTCATTTGTCCTTTGTCAAGTAGTAGGTTGGGTTGAGGAACGAAACCCAACGTTTTACGGGGTTTGTTGGGTTTTGCAAAGTCTCAACCCAACCTACGAATGATTAAATTTCCTACCCTTTTTATGGTGGGCTGTACTTAGACCGCTCCCGTTATGAGGTAGACCGCTCCCGTTACGGCAGATACCGCTCCCGTTACGAGGTAGACCACTCCCGTTATGACAAATACCGCTCCCGTTATGAGGTAGACCGCTCCCGTTACGAGGTAGACCGCTCCCGTTATGAGGTAGACTGCTCCCGTTATGAGGTAGACTGCTCCCGTTAAGACAGATACCGCTCCCGTCACAAGGTAGACCGCTCCCGTTAAAGTAATCCAATTTACTCAGCACTCATTACTGGGAACTCGGAACTGTTTTACTCAGCACTCATTACTGGGAACTCGGAACTGTTTTACTCAGCACTCATTACTGGGAACGGGCTAAACGCCCCGCTATCGCTAACGGAACTGTTTTGCCCAATGCCCAATTAGAAATTTTCTGAAGACATATCTGCTGCACTGCCCTCTCCGTCACGCTTGGAGCCTAATAAATCCAGTTGGTCTACTTGGATAACTGGTGAGGATCGGTTTGCTCCGGTTTGGCGATCGCTCCATGTGTCAAACTTCAAGGAACCCTTGACTCCAATTAGACTGCCTTTACGTACATAATTGCCCGCTACCTCTGCCGTTTTTCCCCATAGTTCCAAAGAAAACCAGTCAGGTTCATCGCTGTTACGGGATCTCCGCTTAACAGCTAGTCTTAATTTACACACAACTTTCCCAGAATCAAAATATTTTATATCAGGGTCGCTGCCTACACGACCAACAAGTGTGACAATATTAATACTCATGTGTGTTACCTCTTAGTACAGGCGTACTGATTAATGCTGACTTTCATCATAGCGAATTGTGAAACTCTTGAAAATAATGTGTTAAACAGTTAACAATATAGTTGAATTGAAAAATTATACATACTACTTGGAGAAACACATAAAAGTATACGGATATACTTAACCAGAGAATATCAAAAAATAGAAGACTGAGACATAGTAAATATTCCTGGGAATCATATAAAAATATAGTCTAGTTTACTTAACTCAGGATACAAACTTAATCAAATCCGGCACGATTAACTCTTACCGTTGTAGTTAAAAAGTATCGCACATAAGGGGCTTAAAGGACGCGTGGGTATTTTTAGGAACTTTCGCACATCATGGGATATGGGTATCGACCTCGGTACTGCTAACACTCTGGTTTATGTAGCTGGTAAAGGTATTGTACTGCAAGAGCCTTCTGTAGTTGCGATCGATGTCAACGAAAAGGTAGCACTAGCAGTCGGAGAAGAAGCCAAAAAAATGCTCGGTCGCACACCGGGAAATGTGATTGCCCTCCGCCCCTTGCGGGATGGTGTAATCGCTGATTTTGAAATAGCCGAGCTGATGCTGAAAAGCTTTATTCAGCGTGTAAATGAAGGTAGGTCTTTGATTTTACCCCGGATTGTCATTGGTATTCCCAGTGGCGTTACAGGAGTAGAAAGGCGAGCTGTGATGGATGCAGCTCATCAAGCAGGAGCAAGAAAAGTGTATTTAATCGATGAACCTGTAGCTGCGGCAATTGGTGCAGGACTACCTGTTGCCGAACCGACTGGCAACATGATCATCGATATCGGTGGTGGCACAACAGAAGTTGCAGTGCTGAGTCTTCAGGGCACGGTGATCAGCGAATCAGTACGCATTGCTGGAGATGAACTGACTGAAGCGATCATTCAGTATATTAAGAAAGTTCATAACTTAGTGATTGGTGAACGTACTGCCGAAGACATCAAGATTCGGCTTGGTTCTGCCTATCCTACTCATGATGATAATGAAGCCATGATGGAAGTCCGAGGCTTACACCTGCTTTCTGGACTACCGCGAACTATAACAATCAAAGCCCCAGAAATCCGTGAAAGCATGTTGGAACCATTATCAGTAATTATAGAAGCTGTGAAGCGGACACTGGAACGCACACCTCCAGAACTAGCAGCAGACATTATTGACAGAGGTATTATGCTGGCTGGTGGCGGTGCTTTGCTCAAAGGCATAGATACCCTCATTAGTCATGAAACAGGGATTATTACCCACATTGCTGCCGATCCTTTGAGCTGTGTTGTGCTGGGAACAGGTCGTGTGTTAGAAAACTTCAAACAGTTGGAACGAGTTGTCACCGAAAGCTCTCGGAACATATAGCAAAAAAAAATATCAGATTTGAGTTCTATTTGAGTTCTATTTGGGTTCTATATAAATAGAACCCAGGTAGAACTTAATTTATATAAGTATGTGAAGGTATATATGGTTACAGTACGACGTTGGTGGGATGGTAAAGGGTTACAAATCGGGTTGTTAGCTCTAGTAGTCGGTAGTGCTTGGATACTGCGACAGACTCAAGGTGAACTGGTGCTTGAAACGTACCATGCAATTACCCGTCCGTTGGAGATGTTACAGTCAGGGCCAACTCCAGAAGAACGGATTAGAGATGCCCGGATATTGGAATTGCAAACTCGTATAGTAGATTTGGAAAGTCAAAAGACAAAGTTACAAGATTTATTAGGCTATGTAGAAAAAGAGCCACTTGCATCACGGCCAATTCCAGCACGAGTGGTAGGACGTAGTGCTGACCATTGGTGGCAACAAGTTACCCTGAATCGCGGTGCAAATGTGGGGATTCAGGAAGGTTTTATAGTCAAGGCAGATGGCGGATTGGTGGGTTTAGTAGAGAGTGTAACTCCCAATACTAGCCGCGTGTTATTAATCAGTGACCTCAAGAGTCAAGTGGGTGTATCCATTAGCCGCACGGCAGCTAAAGGCGTTTTGCGAGGAGATTCTTCTGCAGAAGCTGTGCTGGAGTTTTATGAAAAAGTCCCAAATGTTAAGATAGGAGATTTAGTTTCCACATCTACTTATAGTCAGAAATTTCCATCCGGTTTGGCAGTAGGACGAATCAAGTCACTGGATTTAAAGAAACTCCCAGCATCAGTGGCGAAAATTGAGCTTTTTCCGCCAATCCGCTCTCTCGATTGGGTAGCTATTTATCCAAAGCTAGAAAACCAAGAGTCGGCAAATCAAGTGCCGCAAAAGTCTAAGTAAATTCTTTGAAAAAATCCATACAAAAATGAAGATTCCTGCATTTGGTGGCAGCAGGCAGAAAAAGCCAAAATCGTCAGAGCGAAAAGCCAAATTCCAAATCCAGCCGCTTTCTCGTTGGCATCCCCGTATACGTCAGTTGTTGGGTTGGATAGTGACGGTTGGATCTGTACTGTTATGTTTACTGTTATTGCCAACCCGCCTGCCAGGTATGGAATTATTGGGAATTGGCCCTAACTGGCTGTTAATTTGGGTGGTAGCTTGGAGTGTGAAGCGCCCAGTCCTTTCGGGAGGATTGGCAGGTATAATTCTGGGGCTACTTCAAGATGGAATGACATCACCTAACCCTACCCATGCTTTGAGTCTAGGGTTAGTAGGGATTTTGACTGGTCTGCTCCAGAAACGGCGTTTTATCGAAGAAGATTTTATTTCTATTGCTGTAATTGTCTTTGGTATGGCAGTTTTGGCAGAAACTATCTTTGGGTTGCAATTAACTTTGATCGGCGATGAGCGCAAAGTCACAGATATTTGGATATATTACCAGCGTGTCGCCCTAGCTTCTGCCATTCTTAGTAGTCTGTGGGCACCTGTAGTCTATTATCCTCTAAATCGTTGGTGGCAAAAGATGAAATTGTTGGAGCAATAATAATGAGTGCTGAGTTGAAAGACCACCCACAAAGGGAGAGGTTACAGGTGACAATATTACAGGCTGAGGCAAGTTAAGACAGCCAATAATAAATAGCGCCTGGATTAATTATCAGGATTAAAGCGCGATTCTCCTGTGGAGAGGCTGCGCGATCGCGTGCAGAATATTTATAGTATTGTCTAAAATTATGGATAATTCCCCAGTGATCGCTCAAGCAGATGCATCTCTACCAAATTACACTCAGGAAAATACAGGTTTAGTGCGACCTAATACTGGCTCGAATTCTCCACCGAAGGAAAAGGTAGGAAGTGACTTTGACTCTCGTATGATGCTGCGGTGTTTGGAACTTGCTCGCCGCGCTTTAGGGCGTACCTCGCCAAATCCGTTAGTGGGAGCAGTGATTGTTAAGGATGGTGAAATTGTCGGGGAAGGGTTTCATCCTCGTGCAGGTGAGCCTCATGCAGAAGTGTTTGCCTTGAAAGCAGCAGGCGTTGGCGCAGCCTCTCCTCAGGAGAATCGCGCTAATGGTGCAACAATCTATGTCAGCCTCGAACCTTGCAATCACTACGGACGTACTCCCCCTTGTTCAGAAGGATTGATCAAAGCAGGGGTGGCAAAGGTGGTGGTAGGTATGGTTGATCCCAATCCCCTGGTAGCTGGAGGTGGTATTGCCCGTTTACGGGCGGCGGGGATCGAAGTGGTGGTAGGAGTAGAAGAAGAAGCTTGTCATCAATTAAATGAAGCTTTTGTGCATCGAATTCTTTACAAACGACCTTTGGGAATTTTAAAATATGCCATGACTTTAGATGGCAAAATTGCTACCACCTCTGGTCATAGCGCCTGGGTGACAAGCCAAGATGCCCGAAATGAAGTACATCAACTACGGGCGGCTTGTGATGCAATAATTGTCGGCGGTAATACAGTCCGACAAGACAATCCTTACTTAACTAGCCATCAGGTGGGGGCACATAATCCCCTGCGAGTGGTGATGAGTCGTCATCTCAACTTACCGGAAAATGCCCATCTGTGGCAAACTGCGGATGCTCCGACTTTGGTGTTGACACAGAAGGGTGCCAACCCCGATTTTCAAGAACTGTTGCGAAAACTTGGGGTGGAGGTGGTGGAACTAACATCACTTACACCAGATCAGGCAATGGCGTACTTATATGAACGAGGTTTTTGTAGCGTGTTGTGGGAGTGTGGCGGGACTTTAGCTGCTAGCGCGATCGCTCAAGGAGCAGTCCAAAAAGTTCTGGCGTTTATTGCCCCGAAAATCATTGGTGGTAGCATTGCTCCTACACCTGTGGGCGATTTAGGTTTTACTACCATGACTGAGGCGTTGTCTTTAGAACGTGTACGTTGGCGTGTAGTAGGCTCTGACTGCTTAGTGGAAGGTTATTTTCCCAAAAAAGTCAATAGTACTGACACTTGACTATCAATTAATTTCTTGTGATTTTTATCTCATGAACATTGGCGCTCATGGGCAATATCACGTATGAGGGCTAGCCGAGATTGAATGTAGTGGCACAGATAATCAGTTTGGTTGGGATCTAACAACACTTGGGTTTCGGTTTGTTTCACCAACCAGTGCACCAAGCTAGCATCATCTAGTTGCAAGAGGAGCTTGGCTTGAGCGGTTTCAACTACTGACCAAAGTTGACGCATAATCGTAGGAGTCATCAAACCTCAATTGAATTATTACCTTAGCTGCTTTCACATTACACAATTCCAATCGTACTTTACGACATGAATGTAGAAGCTGAAACAAGTACTATTAAAAACTTAATAATGGTATTTATAATTTTATTTTGCGGGATTTGTTGGGTTTCATTCCTTAACCCAACCTACTATTTTCTTAACCAAAAATTATTAGTCTATATTGAATACTGAATCTGTCTTAGGGGATACAAAAATCTAACTTTTGAGAGCAATTTTTCCTAAAACACTAACACTTTTTAGCTGTAGATGGATTTACAAAATCATGTAAATCTGCATCCCAAACGCTGATGTAAATGAAATCACATTCTTGGCGGATAATCTGACCCTTGACTAAGCCATTCTTAAAACTAAAATTATCAGATTGGCGCTGTTGTACTTGTTTAAGTCCTTGCTTAATATCTTCAGTGGCTTGCCCACTTAACAATCCATTCAAGGTAGCCTCCATTACCTGCGGATCTACCGATTGAGCAAAAGCTACCTCAGTTTGACGCAGCACTTTAGAATTACGATCAAATAAGTAGCCAAGGTCAATTTTGTTTGGTACAAGTTTGTAAACAACAGCACGGGTTTTACCCCACACGCCTCTTAAATCTTGATTTGGTTTGCCGAGGGTAGCTTCTACGATGTTTCTTGGTGTACCTGTAGGAAATGCAGGAACGCTTTGTCTGCTAGTAGTGGCAGCTAATTTACTCCGCGGCTTGTTCTGTGGTGTAGAACGCGGTTCTGGTGTGGGACTCGCCTCATTCTCTGGTTCTGCTACTGGAATATCTGAAGTTACAGGCTTGCTTTCTGGCTCTGGTGTGGATACAACTGAGGGATTAGAGGCTGGCAAAGGATCAGGAGTTAGTTGCGGCTGTGGTGGTGAGGTGGGTACAGCTGGGACTGGGGAAGTTTGGGAAGAAATGGGCGGAGCGGTAGATGTAGGAGTAGGCAAAAATTCTGGCGATCGCGTGGGACTTGTGACAATGGTTGTCTGTGGCTGTTGCTGGCGACTGATACCAGAAATTGCTACTGCACCAATCAAACCGCCTACCAGCAAACTACCAAGAATCACAGCAGGTTTTTGCCAGTTTCTGAAAGTGGCAGATCCATTAATAATTGTACTTTTTTGCGATGAAGATAATGGCTGGATTTGTTCGGTCAATATGGCGGTGGGAGTATTTACACCTGACTCGATGGGAATATAACTAGCAGATTGCAAGTCATGTAGCATTTTACTAGCAGTGCTGTAGCGATCGCCTGGATGAGGCTTAATTGCCTGATTAAGTATCATCCTGAATTGAGGGGAGACATTAGGGGCGTGTTGCTGCCAAAGTATTTCCCCAGTTTGCAGATCAGTTAGTAGTTCCTGCGGGTGTTTGCCAGTTAGCAGATAAATCGCCGTTAAGCCCAAGCTGTAGATATCAGTAGCGTAAACTGGGCGGCCAACGGCTTGTTCGCTAGGCATATATCCAGGCGTACCAATTACGAGCGATCGCGTGGGGTATGTTAGGGAATTCACCACTGAACGGATTGTTTCTTTGACTGCACCAAAATCAATCAAGACTGGCTTGCCATCAAGGGCGCGGAGAATAATGTTATCTGGCTTAATATCTCGGTGAATTATACCTTTGCTGTGGACATAATCTAAGACCAAGAGCAGATTCAAAAGAATTTGCTGGACAATGGCTTCGCTTTCAGAGCCTTTAGTTTGGATAATTTTTGTTAAGGTTTGACCGTGAATCCATTCTTGGACGAGATAAAACTGCCCGTTTTCAGAAAAGTAGGCGTAGAGTTTGGGAATTTGGTTACAACTTTCAGCTAAATACTCTAAGGTTGCTGCTTCCCTCTCAAACCTCTGTTGGATTATTTTGTAGGTTTGCGGGTCATTATTGGTTATCGGTTTGAGTTGTTTGATCACACAATGACGACGAGAAGGCAGATGGGTATCTTCTGCCAGAAAGGTTTCGCCAAACCCACCAGCACCGATTACCTGGATAACTTGATAGCGATTGTTTAACAACGTTATTGTCATGAAAGGTTACAAGCAATAGCCCTTTCTCAATGTACATCAGATATATCATCCACCTTGGGCTGATTTACAAATCTGATGGCGGTAAATATTTTTTAACCTGAGTACGGGATAAGCTCTGAGACAAGAAAAGGGCACACACTGAATGATTTTTCTCACAAAGAAGAATATATATGTAATATGATAATTATGATAATGATGTTCATGTATTCTCAAACGGACAAGCCTATGTCGATTCTGAAGTCTGGTACGCTAGTTCCATCACTAGCCATTGCTTCAGTTGTGATAGTTTGTAACTCCAGCTTTTCAAACACACCTGTCTTAGTGAATGGAGAGGCTAAATTGATGTCACAAAACTCAAACAAAGGATCGAGCAATAATGAAATTAGATTGCCCGATAATGTATCAAAGCAAATAGAAGAAATCGAGAGAAAAGCTCGGCAAGAACATGCTGATGGAGTTGCTCGTGACAGCGCAAGAAAGACACCAAAAGAGAGGGAATCAGAAGAAAAGGAAAGAAAGAAACTGAAGGATGCTGAATTGGCTCCAGAAACAAGAACGGATGAGGAGCTTAGACGTGAAGACGAAAGAGCGATCAAATTGCTTAGAGAAATGAGAGCAAAACAAAAGGGTGAATAAAGTCTACCCAGCAGTCGTTCTCTTCCCTTAAGTAAAAGGAAGGCTCTGAATTAAGCAGTATGCGTTGAATGCTGCAGTAGTTTTTGGCGAAAGTTGATTTATTATCAGGAAAGTCTTAGCTGGAAAATTTAAAATATATAAGATGGTTTGGATATATTGATATAGCTAGCAGGAGCCTTGCAGGAGTTGCACCTAGCAGCTTAGGTGTACGTCGTCCAACTGCTAGTGTAGAGTTCGTAACACCATCGAATGCAACTATTGCCTTGAGTGTTATAACAACAGCCAACCAAGAAAGAGTTGCAATTTACCAACGCATTGCCTGTGACGCACCGTTAACACCTAGTACTACAGACATGATTGCAGGTGCACGAGTGCTGCTTAACCCTGAAGTATTCGGAGCCAGCTATCCCGCCATTTACAAAGGTGGTGGAATAGTTTCAGGATTGAAGTAGAGCTAATTCATCTCTGGGTAACGTCTACCGTCTTAATATACCAACGTCTGGGCTTAGGCTTTCACGGCCTACTCACTGTGGTATTTTTAACGGCAACATCATAAATTGGAACGATGCCAGAATTAGAGCAGATAACGGCGGCGCAATAATTGCAGCCAATAAACCCTTAAAAGTTGTACGTCGTAGTGATAATAGTGGTAGCACTTTTGTTTTGAGCAGTCATCTCAATACTGTATGTAAGCCTGCTGCGACTCCAGGTATCTCATTGATTTCTGCATGGAATAGAGGAGTGGGTTTTATTAGCTATACTCCTAATCCAGATGGTCCTCTTTGCCCATATTTTAGGCCACCAGGAGTCTGTTGTCCGAGAGGTTTCCTATCTGCTTCAGGTGGATCAGGTGTAGCCAGTGCGATCGCAGCTAATGCTGGTGCAATTGGTTATGTGGATAGTGCTACACAGTTAGCTAGAAGTCTGCCTGCCGCAGTCTTACGTAACAAGGCAGGGAATTACATTAGAGCTACTTGGCATTACTAACAACCCATCTGCTATTTTGGGCATCCCATAAAAGGAAAAAGCGCACAGAACCAGGAATTACTTTGCCAGTTTTCATCGAATATCTAAACTGAGCATCAACTGTAGCTGTTTCTGCACTTGCTTCTACCAAATTAACTTGTTCGATATCTATACTTTGAACCTTCCCGCCCCACCAGTCGATGTAAGAAAGATAGCCATCTGGGTGAAGTCGTCTATTATTTTGATAGCCAGGAGATAGCTGATTCCACGCAGCTTGATACTGACCCTGATTAATAGTTGCATAATAATTTTGCACAGCTTGTTCTGGTGAGGGTCGATCAATTTGAGGCTGTGTTGAAGAGGGAAACTGAGTAGATGGCGTAGGGCTGGGAAATTGCGATCGCACTGGTGCGTTATCCTGTGGTTCAGAAGTGCTGGAAATTGGGGATTGTGTAGGTGAGGGCGTATTCTGCGGTTCGTCGCGGGTTGGGGTAGATTCTGATGAGGCGCTTGAGTCTACTACTGATTGAGGTGATTTATTGAAAGCAAAACCAATGATTATAGAAGCACCAATCAAACTACCTGCAATTATACTGGCGAGAAAGATTCCTCTGTTCCCACTGCCTTGATTGGCTGGTTGAGAAGAAGACGCTGGACTGACAGCAATTGTATTTTGCAGTGTTGCGGCAGGAGGTGCAGTTACCACTGGTGGTTGGATATAAGGCACCGTAGGCGGGAAAGTTCCAGCCTCAAATTGCAAGGTGTCTAGCATTTCTTTAGCCGTGGCAAAGCGATCGCTCGATCTATAACTGCTGCCATTGACGGACTAATACTTAAAGCGTGGCTGTGCCAGACAATTTCCCCAGTCCGTGAATCTGTCTCCAATTCTTGTGGCTGTTTGCCGGTGAGGAGATAAATTGCTGTAATTCCTAAACTGTATAAATCACTAGAATAAAGTGGTCTACCTGCGGCTTGTTCACTTGGCATAAATCCAGGCGTACCAATCACATTAGAATTGGTCTTAGTTGTTTAATTACACAGCGACGGTTGGAAGGCATTTGGGTATCTTCCGCTAAGAAAGTCTCACCAAAGCCACCACCTCCTAAAGTCCGAATAACTCGATAGCGGTTGTTCAGCAGTGTTTGCATAAATTAGCAGTGGTAAGAGGTTGTTTGAAAAGTGGTTTGCTGTAATTTTAGGCACTTAATTGATCCCCCCTAACCCCCCTTAAAAAGGGGGGAACCGGAATCAAAGTCTCCCAATTTATCGGGAGATTTAGAGGGATCTAAAACTTTTGATACCGGCAAGAGGACTTTTCAAACATCCTCTAAGGAAAAAAGTATTTTGTAGTATTATTTCTATTTTCTTTCTGTGCATCTAAGTTTTTTTTTATAGCAGTAATATAAGCATTACTGAATATACTATCTGGACGATTACTTATTCTAGATTAGTGAGAAAATAGCGCTGCCCACTCAACAATTGGGAAGCGCTATGCTTGTAGTTAGGAAAATTTTGCTGTTTTGAACGCCTTTAAGAGCGATCGCCACGCTTATGTGTGGTAACAAATACTCACTACAAAAAGCTCAACGTTACGCGTTTTAAGTCAAAGGAGTTACATCCTACTATTTAACTGAACTGGTTTAAAACCACCCCCAGAAGACCTATCTACTGTTGATCTTCTTGATCCTTGGGCTTGGGTTTTTGTCGCCGTTGTTCAACTTGTTGGTCAATAGTTTCTCTCATTTTTCGCTCGGCAGTATCCATCGCAGAATACTTAAAGCGATTGATTACACCACTGAACAAGTTGCCAAAGAATCTTTCAATTTCTTGCATAATTTTATACCTCAATATTTAAAGGTAAATTCTTGACTCTACATTAGTCTTGGACTTTTTAGTGGAAGTTGGAAATAAGACGCTAATTTGTTCTCTTAGAAGTATCTATTAGCGTTTGGGCGTGGTTTATTATCCGTTAATCACTTTTGCTTGGGAATAACTGTATAAAACAGTATTCTCAATCAAATCAATAGTGTTGAGACTTACGGGATTGAAACGCGCTAGACGTTATATCTATTTATTGTATTCGGTCTAAGGTAATAAATGTGGCAAAGACACAGGTAACAAATTGTCTCCTTGGTAAAGTTACGGAAGTTGTCATCAGGGGCAAAGTAGCCTGTAATTATGAAGCTACAAACGTTTCAGCCCTAACTCTCTAATGTTTTATTTGAGAATGTGTCATTAATGACATAGCGGTAGAAGGCTTCTATATGCAGTCCTGTATCGATATCTCTGCGTGGTAGTCCGGGCATGGAAGTGCTGGTGATTATCGATTCGGCTCTTTTTCTTAATTTGTGTTGTCGTCGCTGTATTTATGGTGCAGTGACCCTAAAGCCTACAACGCTTGTACTTCAAACACTTCCAGCAGCGATCGCTCTCATTCTTGTTTGGTTACATTCTCGATCCAAGCTGTAAATCGTTGTTAGAGTGGGTGAGCAACGCCTAACAATATAAAGTTACTTTTCAAGAGGCTACAGTTATGACTTCTACTAACGGATAATTAATTCAAGCATCTCTTAAGGCTGTGCTAGCTACATTTATTGCTTCTAAAAAGTCACTCAGTAGGAATTTCAATTCCGACAAAAAATCTGGAGTGACATATTCTGAAGGCTCTGGTTTTAAAATACACTGGTTTGTTTAGTAGAGGGCATTATGAAAATTGTTGCTGTCATTGCTGTTGCAATTGTTGGTGTTATTCATGTCGCCATTGCGATCGCAGAGATGTTTTTTTGGGAAACTCCTTTTATTTATGAAAGACTTGGATTTACTCCTGATATCGCCCATCAAGTCGCTCCAATTGTCAAGAATGCAGGTTTGTACAATGCATTTATTGCAGCTGGTTTATTCTGGGGGGCTTTTAATGAAAACAGATCGATTCGGCTCTTTTTCTTAGTTTGTGTTGTCGTTGCTGGTATTTATGGTGCAGTGACGCTAAGACCTACAACGCTTGTACTTCAAACACTTCCAGCCGCGATCGCTCTCATTCTTGTTTGGTTAGATTCTCGATCCAATTCGATCCAAGCTGTAAAGCGATACTTTGTACAATCTTAATTGGCAAGGTGGATAGCCAGAAACTTTCCACATAACAAATAGTTAGGCTGGTCTATCCTTCTGTGGAAACAGTTCTTCCAGACCAGGCTACCTGTTCAAGTTCTCACGAGGCTGGCTATTGGGGAATAAGATTTTGTTGCTATGCTAAGAGCTAAGGGCAAGTAGCTAAATTCAGATTGGCGAGTTCGTAACGTGGATGTTCTAATTGAGTCAACAAGGAGCTTTGAGAAGGAACTTGGCAGACTGAGTGAAGATGAAAAAGCCGCAGCAGTTAAAAAAATCAATGATTGCGCCAGTCTCTTCCCAACTCGGAAAGCTGACGTTTATCGTAAATTGCGTCGTCTTCCCCTACTGTCAGATATTAATGGCTATGAATCTTCGCTATACACGCTAAAAATTTCGCAGAAACTAAGGGTGATTTTGGCAGTTGACGAAGATCCAATTTTTGGACAAGTTATTTTTACTCTTTTTCGAGTGGTCAAACACGATGACCTCGATAAAGCGTATAAAGGTGTAGCAGAGTCTTTGTATCAAGGATTACTTCACCACAAGCGAGAAACTGCCCCGTTCTCGTAAGTTGGTTTATGGCACAAACTCTTACTCTCTGTGATGAATACGGCATTATTTATCAAGCCATGAAGATTTTGCCAGATGACGAGCTAAAGATTGCTTTTCTGGAAGCCTTGGCAGAGTTTGAAGATAACGAGTGTCACAGAACAAGAAAATTTCCAAAAACCAGACTGCACAAAGTAAAAGGTGTAAAGCAGGCGATTTATCGTGCTGATATCGATAAAGTCTCAGGTTGGCGCATCCACGTTCAATATATTAATGGGCAAATTCATCTCAAGGATATTATTGAGGGGCAAAGACACGATGATGTCATTGAGATAATTAAATCTAAAAAGGTACGCTATGAGTAATTCTCAGTCTTAAATAGCACCGTACCCAAAAAAGTCTTTGCACCGGAACGCCCCAATATGGACGGTTGAGTTGCAGATGTTGTCTGCGTGCGGTGAGCTTGGGCGTTAGACTGCTTGAGTTTTTGGTGGCGAGTTTGAGTATTCACGCTACCTAATTTTTCAGTTTTTTATCTTGCCCATTGCTGCAAGATGTAAGTGTAAAAAGCCTCTTTATCTACTTTATCCATCGCATAAATTTTCCGACCACCAGCAACTACTTTAGTTCGCCCCTGACTAAGACCGGTGGCGATAATTTCTGTTTCCCACTCGCGTAATTGATAGAATTCTGGATGTCCTAGATAAGCTGTTGCCAGCACATCCCAGAAGTAATAATCTTGGGGGATAACCAGTGCATAACATTGTCCAGCTAAATCAGAGATGGGATAGTGGCGTTGTCGTCCCATTTTGTACACTAACTCCGATGTAACTGGCACATTGTTAGTCAAATCTAAAGGACACATAATAATTTCAATTTGAGTTTGCCATACCTGCGCTGCTGAAATTGCGTCCCAATAAACATTCCATTCGGCGGAACCATCTTGTCCAGCTTCTAAACTTTTTTCGACATTACCACCGACATTCAACGCACCCCCCATCCAAATAATTTTGTGAATTTTTGCTTCAATGTCTGGTGCTTTCTCTAAAGCTACTGCAACCGTCGTCAACGGCCCAGTTACCATCAGCGTTACGGGTTCCGATGCCTCCCGCAACACCTTTATCATAAAATCTTGACCTGTTTCGGCAATCAGAGGCGTAGTAATGGTTTCGCTTTGGTTGAGAATGGGGAGATGATCAACGATAAACGAGTCGCGGCGATAGAGAGTAGGAAATGGATTGATACCGCGCACAGTGCTTTCTGCAACGGGGATATGAGAAAATCCCATTAAATCGATAATTTTACGTGTGGCGCTAACAGCCGGTTGAACGTAGCAATCGGCTGGAGTGACGACGACACCAAGGAGTTCAATATGCTCCATCGTCAACAGCAGCATAGTTGCTAAATAGTCATCTACACCGCCATCATGATCCATTAATACAAGTTGTTTTGTCATAAAAGGAGAATTAACATGGATGAGTTTATGGAAGTTGCAATTCAAGAAGCAAAACAAGGCAGACAAGAAGGTGGAATTCCCATTGGTTCGATTCTGGTCAAGGATGGTAAGATTCTCGGCAAAGGACACAATAAACGTGTGCAAGATGGTGATCCTATTACCCATGCCGAAATCGATTGTCTCCGCAATGCTGGCAGAGTTGGCAGCTACAGAGGTACAATACTCTATTCAACTTTAATGCCATGTTACCTGTGCGCTGGGGCAGTGGTACAATTTGGCATTAAAAAAGTCATCGTCGGAGAATCGAGAACTTTTCCTGGTGCTAAAGAGTTTATGGTATCTCATGGCGTGGAAGTAATTGATCTCAATCTTGACGAATGCGAACAAATGATGAGTGAGTTTATTGAAACCAATCCCGAACTTTGGAATGAAGATATCGGTAAATAATGTTCCGAAGGTGAACGGCCGAGTTCAAACAGTGAATGACCAAGTTCAAACAGTGAATGACCAAGTTCAAAGAGTGAACAACCGAGTTCAAACAGTGAATGACCAAGTTCAAACAGTGAATGACCAAGTTCAAAGAGTGAACAACCGAGTTCAAAGAGTGAACGACCGAGTTCAAAGAGTGAACGACCGAGTTCAAAGAGTGAATGACCGAGTTCAAAGAGTGAACGACCGAGTTCAAAGAGTGAACAACCGAGTTCAAAGAGTGAACAACCGAGTTCAAAGAGTGAACAACCGAGTTCAAAGAGTGAACAACCGAGTTCAAACAGTGAACAACCGAGTTCTGAATAGAATGGCTCAATACAGTTCGGATAAAACTTGATCCCCCCAACTCCCCTTAAAAAGACTTGCTCAGAATGAATAGCTCTATTTCCCCCTTTTTAAGGGGGATTAAGGGGGATCTTTAAAGACTATGCACCTTAACCGAACCGTATTGCGTGAATGGCCGAGTTCAAAAGGCGAACGGTAAAGTAATTAAGTATTATTTCAGCTTTCAGCCTTGATCATTTAAGTAAGCAAACACCATTAATTACACAATGTCATTGCGAATGCAGCAAAGCGTAATGAAGCAATCGCAAAGGCTGGGATTGCTTTGCGACCCTCGCAATGACTGTAAATATTTTGTTCATCTACTTATCACGTATCACGCCTTTTTCTTGGAGAAACGCATCAAATGTAAACCTATCTGCTAAAGAAGTTTGTGCGCCTGGTTTTGTCGCCGCTAAAGCACCCGCAGCCGCACCCCAAACAACCGCTTGATGTAAAGAAAGTCCTTCAAAAAGTGCCGTAGCTAAACCGCCATTAAAAGCATCCCCAGCCGCAACTGTATCAACGGCATGAACTGGGAACGCAGGTACAAAAAACTTTTCCTCAGCAGTGGCACAAAAAACACCCTTGGCGCCCAGTTTGACGATCGCACATTTCACACCCCGTTGCAATAAAACTCCAGATGCGATCGCTGCTGTTTCCTCGCCATCCACAGGAAAACCCACTAACTGCGCTGCCTCAACTTCATTCGGTGTAATAATGTCCACTAATGAATAAAGTTCATCTGGTAAATTAGATGGTGCTGGTGCAGGATCAAGAATTACTTGGATGTTTGCACTCCTTGCTGCTTTGGCTGCTGCAACCACGGCAGTTATAGGAATTTCTAATTGTAAAAGCAGTGCTGTAGCTTCTGCTAATAAGTTGGACAATCGTTCTACATCTTCTTGGTTGACACGCCCATTTGCACCAGGAATTACAATAATTTGATTTTCACCAGCATGATTTACGGCGATGATGGCGACTCCAGAACTAACAGTTTCATCTACAAAAATGTTGTTAGTCTGCACACCAGATGTTTGCAAATTGTTGACAAGTTCTACACCAAAATTGTCTGCGCCTACACGCCCCACCATCTGAGTAGGAATTCCCAATCTGGCTAATGCTACGGCTTGATTGGCTCCTTTTCCTCCTGATACTTTAAAAAAATCGTCCCCCAGCAGCGTTTCTCCTGCGACTGGCAACCGAGGTACTGTAGCTACCAAGTCTATATTGATGCTGCCGAAGACGATAATGCTCATAATGCTGGTTTCTTGTGCTTTTACGCAAACTCAATTCATATTATTAATCAGCATAAGGCTTTCCTCGTTCCTGGGCTGCCGCCTGGGAATGCATTCATTGAGTCTCTGGCTCAATGAGTCTCTGGCTCAATGTCTAACTGGAGGCAGAGCCTCTAATCAGCCATTCCCATGCAGAGCATGGGAACGAGAGAAAAGTTACGATCTAGATGCTTCCCAGTCGGTAATCGCTGCGTTCTGCCATTCACTATCCCAACCCAATTCCAATTCATCCACTAAAGAACAAGCTATTGCTAGTGCCCTATCTTCTTGTTGCTGCTGCCATTGTTTCAAGAGAACTTCAATTAGCGCACTGCGGTTTTCAACTTTTTGGTCGATGTAAGTCAGTAGTTCATCTGGTAAAGAAATAGAGATTTTTGCCATATCCTACCTGGAGTCATACTATGAGTAGTATAAAAGAAGTTTTGCATTTTGTTTAATCTATGTTTTTTAGTGCGTTAACGTAGCAAATAATTTTTGATGGTCAATATTTGAGAGTGCGTTAGAATGCGATCGCCTTCTCTAAACTATCTCACCCATCAGTCCCCAACAAGCTATACTGCCAAACATCAGTTAAACCATCGTTGCCAACATAAGGGATATGCAAAACACAGATGTAGTTGTCATCGGTAGCGGAATTGGCGGTTTAAGTTGTGCTGCTCTTCTAGCACGATACGGCTTTGAGGTGATAGTCTGCGAAAGCCACTCTATTCCTGGTGGTGCTGCTCACACTTTTGAGCGCAATGGTTTCAAATTTGACTCTGGCCCGTCCCTCTATTCTGGACTGTCTTACAGCCCCTCTGCTAATCCCTTAAGACAAGTGTTAGATGCAATTGGCTCTGATCTACCATGCGTAACCTACGATACTTGGGGTTGTTGTCTGCCAGAAGGTGATTTTGACACGGCGGTTGGTGCCGAGCAATTTTGTGAAATACTGCTGAAATTCCGTGGTCATGATGCTGTAGCCGAATGGCAAGAACTCCAGCGCGTTATGAAACCATTTGTGAATGCAGTAACCGCCATGTCGCCAGCCGCATTACGCTTTGATTGGGGTGCAGCTAGAACTATGAGCCGATTTGCCCCATCTCTAGCAAAACACGTTGCAGATATCATCAAGTTAACTGGGCCTTTCAGCCGGATCATGGATGGTGTTGTTAAAGACCCGTTTACACAAAATTGGCTCAATTTGTTGTGTTTCCTGCTTTCTGGACTCCCCGCAGATGGTACGAGTGCCGCAGAGGTAGCATTTATGTTTGCCGACTGGTATCGACCAGGCGCGGTGCTTGACTATCCCATTGGTGGTAGTGGTGCTTTAGTTGACGCTTTAGTACAAGGACTGGAGCGACATGGTGGTAAACTAATACTGGGCACTCATGTGGAGCAAGTGCTTGTAGAAGGCGATCGCGCGGTGGGTGTGCGTCTGCGCGATCGCCAAGAAATTCGAGCGCGACGGGCAGTTATTTCTAATGCATCGATTTGGGATACTCTGAAGTTGCTACCAGAAAAGGCAATACCCAAACAGTTCCGCACCAAACGACAAGCGACACCTGAGTGTGATAGCTTTATGCATCTACATCTAGGCATTGATGCCCAAGGATTACAATCAAATCTGCGGTGTCATTACATCGTGGTCAATAACTGGGAAGCAGGTGTGACAGCACCTCAGAATGTTGTGGTGATTTCAATCCCTTCAACTCTCGATCCATCCCTAGCACCCCCAGGTAAGCACGTGATTCATGTATATACTCCTGGTAATGAACCATACTCTATCTGGGAGGGAATGGACAGGAAAAGTCAGGAATATGCCCAACAAAAGCGATCGCGTGCAGAAGTGATGTGGCAAGCTTTGGAGCGGATCATTCCAGATATTCGCTCCCGTTGCGAAGTCACACTTGTTGGTACACCTCTAACCCACGAGCGCTTTCTACGTCGTCACCAAGGTTCATACGGGCCAGCGATTCAGGCTGGATCTGGTATGTTTCCTGGCCCCAACACACCCCTACCAGGGTTAATGTGCTGCGGAGACTCGACATTTCCCGGCATTGGTTTACCAGCAGTTGCTGCTAGCGGAATGATTGCCGCGAATACCCTTGCACCTGTTAAACAGCATTTAGCTATGCTTCAGGATATCAAGTGCATTTAATTTTCGAGGATAAAATCTAGCTGCCAAGAGAGCCGCACCGACTGCTAAAATTGCTAGTACGCTGTCAGGTTCAGGTACAGCAGTAACTTGAGCATCAATTCGTGCAGTTCCAGCAAACAAACCTGTCAAGTCAGGGTTGCTTAGTATAGTTGCAAACTCTGGAGAAATCAGCAATTGAACATCAGGGAGGGTTAAAGTTTGGCCATCAAATGCCACAGATCCCGGAGCGCTCAAATCAAACAAAATTGTATTTAGAGAAAATGTGTCTCTTAAAACAAGTCCGCTAGCATTTTTAACAGTACGTCCTGAAGCAAAACCTATTGAAAAGTTACCAACAGTAATTTGATCATTGAAGGTAACAGTGCCAGTATGCTCGATTGTACCTGAAAGGAAAGTAAAACCGCCCTCGTCACTGAACCTGAAGTTTGTGGCTGAGTCGATGTTGAAGCCAACAAAGTAATCGCTGGGAATTGGTGTAACTGTATTATTAGTGTCTGTGAAGACTAGTCCGATATTTCTAAGAATATCTTCGTGGTCACGATCAATGCTGGTGACTCCTGATTTCACCTGAAAAGTTGCAGCTTCTACCTGTATGGGTGCAATTGATATAAAAGCTGCTGTTGTACAACTAAAAATTCCTGCAACATGAGAAAAACGCATAAATACTCCATATCTTTTGTAGCTGATTATATGTAATAGAACAAAAGTTTTTCTTAAAGATTTTATTTGAATTTAGATTTAATTAAAGCTTAGATGAAGTACGTAATTAAATCATAAATTATGCTGCTTATTGTATTTAGAAGAGCTTTTCGTTTAACTGCTTTTATTTTTTTCAAACTGAAAGTTTATTTCTTAATCAGTTTTTTTATAATTTTGCAGCATAATGGTTATTGCTAATTTAAGAATAGCTTAAAAAAGCTTTTCCATCTGGCGATTCACCGAATGATGACTGCTTAAAAGATATGTTTGTAGAGGTGGCTTACATTAATGGTAAGGATGAAGATGTGTATTCTGCAAAATTATCTGAAATAGCAGCCATTGACGCTAACAGCGAAATTCAAGAAGCGATCGCAGACTGGTTCTATGGGATTATCAAAGAATATAAGTTTTAAATTCTAGGACAAATACCGAATGACACGGCAAGGATTGCCAACAGCAACAACATTCTCAGGTATATCTTTGACAACTACACTACCAGCACCAATGGTTGTGTTATCACCAATAGTTACACCTGGACAAATAATTGCACCGCCACCAATCCAAACATTATTACCAATGTTAATCGGGGTAGCTAGTTCTCTACCAGAAAGACGAATTTCCGGTTCTGTAGGGTGATAAGCACTATAAATTTGTACATAAGGAGCGCACAATACATTGTCACCGATATTAACTGTATTACAGTCTAAAATTACACAGCCATAGTTCATATAGAATCTGTCGCCAACATAAATGTTACTGCCATAATCACAGTGAAAGGGTGGCACAATTGTGGTTTTCTCACCTATTTTTCCAAACAATTCTTGCAAAATTTGCTGCCGTTGCTCTTGCTGTTCTTCAGTTGTAGAATTGTACCTCCGCAGCAGACGACTAGCTCGCTTATTTTCGGCAGCCAATTCTGGATCTTCTGCAAGATATAATTCGCCTGCGAGCATTTTCTGTTTTTCGGTTTTTTCCATGACAGATTTATGGGGCTTCTCGGTTGGTATGATACACCTTAGTAGCGGCTAGAGTACCATATTCCATTCAATCAAAACCGCCATAAATCAAAATTCTAGATATATCAATCCTAAATGCGTTACGAACAAAAAGATGCCCCGCTCTGCTCCACATTAGAAGGATGAAATCATTTCCCCTACTCCCCGCC
>NZ_WBKM01000118.1:12500-93301 GCF_015714725.1 Nostoc sp. WHI | reverse complement strand
GGGAGCAGGGGAGCAGGGGAGAAGAATTAATACCCAATGCCCCATGCCCAATGCCCAATCCCCAATCCCCAATTCCAGTATCTCGCTCGATAATCGAGCGAATGATTCAAGGCAATGATCGCCAACTGACGATGATTAACTCATTGCTAGAAATCAATTCCTGTGAAAAACAGGGGATTGATATCAAGCTCGAGCTTGGGCAATTTAGCACCCTACTGTCAGGAATATTCGCCCAGTTGGAACCCATGCTGATCCAAAACCAAGCAACTTTGAAAAACTTGGTTCCCGCAGATTTACCGTTAGTAATGGCAGATGCAAATCTGTTGCAGAAAGTTTTGGCAAATTTAGTAACACATAGCTTGCAAAATAATCCACCAGGATTAAACTTTATCTTGAGTGCCACCGTTGAGGCAGGAATGATTCGCACTCAAATTCAAGATGACGGTGTAACGATGAGTAAACTAGAGTGCGATCGCCTTTTCGATCTCCATGTACGTGACCCCCAAGACTGTTGTTCTACAAGCGTTGGCTTAAAAATGTATCTTTGTCGGAAAGTTATTAAGGCACATGGTGGCGAAATCGGTGTTTTTACTAACCGTAAGCGTGGGTTAACTTTCTGGTTTACATTGCCTCTGGCAACTTCATCCGCAACAAATCGCCCATAAATCACCAAAAAGTGAGAGGGTGTTATTTATGGCAATGTTGAGTAAGGGAAACACCCTCAAAGTATGAGCAAAGTTGCTCGGATGCTAATGGCTACTCCATTTACAACAGTGCAAAGGTGGTGGAGAAAAACCTTTTCTGCACCAACAACAGATGAAATAACTACTTTTTACAAAGCTTGGCGCAATCGCTTTTTGTGGCAGAGATTGCGTTTATGGTTATGGCTGGCACTGATCTGTCTGTTGTCTTTTACTTTGCGAGACATTTACGACTTTTTTTTCTCTTTAAAAGAGTTGGAAAGGCTGCCAGAAGTACTTAGAGTTAAAAGCCTTGTAATCAATATTGCAATGCTTTTGAGTATAATTATCTGTTTTGCCCTACATAAAACTAAATTAGGTCGCGATCGTCCAGATTTATTATTTTTGTGGTCTTCTTGGTCAATTAGTCTAGTATCGCAGTTGTTAGCAACCATCAAAGGTTTCGCACTACCCGACACCATCGGCTGGTCACTGCTGTTTTTGAGCCAAGCCGTATTAATGCCAGTTTCCTGGATTCTGCATTTGTTGTCTCAAGTGGGTGTGCTAGCTTACTATTTTGGTGTGAATACAGTCCTTGGGCTAAAAATACCAGTCCCCGAATACCCAGGAATATATAATATAACGTTTATTTTATACATTTTTTGGTTTTGTGCTATATGTGACATCGGCGTTTATCTGTACGATCGCCTGCAACGCTCTGAGTTTTACGCCCGTCAAGAACTTGAATCTGCCTACCAAAAACTCAAGGTGGCAGAAGCTAAATATCGCAGCATTTTTGAAAATGCTGTTGAAGGTATTTTTCAAAGCAGTCCCAATGGACGTTATATTACAGCAAATCCTGCTTTAGCACGCATTTATGGCTACTCCTTAGCAGAGGAGGTGACAGCAAATTTCACTGATATTGAACATCAACTGTATGTTGATCCGAACCGCCGGGCAGAATTTGTGCGCCTGATGGAAAAGCATGGTAGCGTTTCGGAATTCGAGTCTCAAATTTATCGTCGAGACGGAAGTATTGTCTGGATTTCGGAAAAAGCCTACGCAATCCATGACGAACAGGGAAAACTGCTTTACTACGAAGGTTTGATTGAAGACATTACCCAGCGCAAACAAACTGAAGAAGAATTACGAGTATTTTTCCATGCAGTTTCCCACGACTTACGCAACCCAGTGCTGGGTACTTTAATGGTGCTGAAAAATTTGCTTTCACGTCCAGAGGAAAATATTTCGATTTCACGCTCAATTTTAGAGCGGATGATTCAAAGTAGCGATCGCCAACTTAATTTAATTAATTCGTTGATGGAAGCTCGTATCAACGACGTACAAGGTGTAGTTTTGCAACACCAATCCGTACAATTACTGACAGTTGTCGAAGCGGCGATCGCAGATTTAGAGCCATTGCTGGCAAAAAATCGAGCAACCTTGAAAAATCTGGTATCTGCAGATTTGCCACTAGTAAATGCCGATACGACGCAACTATGGCGAGTTTTTTCTAACTTAATTGTCAATGCTCTTAAACATAATCCCCCGGAATTGCTCTTGACAATTAATGCTACCCGTAAGGATGACAAAATTTATTGTACTGTTAGTGATAATGGCGTGGGAATTAGTCAACAACAAAGCGATCGGCTTTTTGACCTTTACTTCCGGGGTACTAGTATCCGCAATTCTGTAAGTTTGGGATTGGGGTTGTATCTGTGTAAGCAAATCATCAATGCTCACGGCGGTGAAATTGGTGTGAAAAGTGCAGTGGATGCAGGGGCAACTTTTTGGTTTACATTGCCAGTTATATCACCATACAGTTCAGATAAGCCCAAAACCCTAATGTAAAGACGCGATTTATCGCGTCTCTGCTACTAACTCCTAACTCCTACAACTTCCGGTAAAATTAGCATGGCATCGCCGAAGGAATAAAAGCGATACCCTGAAGCGATCGCTTCGTTGTATATATTCAATAACCTTTGTCTACCAATTAGCGCGCTTACCAACATCAGCAAACTAGAACGCGGCAGGTGAAAATTGGTAATCAAACCATCAACCAGTCGCCATTGGTAGCCGGGATAAATAAATAGGTTTATCTTACCGCAAAATGGTTGCAAATTTCCAGATTGAGCCGCCGCTTCTAAAGCACGTACTACCGTTGTTCCCACAGCAATAATCCGACCACCGGCTGCTTTAGTAGCACGGATTTGCTCTACTGTGGCGGCGGAAATTTCAATCCATTCTTCATGCATTTGATGGGTAGTTACGTCCTCCACTTCCACAGGGCGAAAAGTCCCCACACCAACGTGTAGCGTCACAAAAGCTTGATTAATCCCGCGATCGCGTAACTTTTGTAATAATTCTGGGGTAAAGTGTAATCCTGCGGTAGGAGCTGCGATCGCTCCTGGCTGTTGAGCATAAACTGTCTGATACTGTTCATCAGCAGCAGACGAGGCAGTGATGTACGGTGGTAGCGGTACTTCACCAAATACCTCTAACAGTTGCACCAAAGACATTCCCTCTGGTACATCAAATTGCAACAAACGCCCCCCTGTTGCTGCATCTGTTTCTAGAACCGTAGCCATAAGTTGAAGACTCTTTACTGGGTAAGTATCTGCACAATCCTCAATTCCCAATTGCCTTGCTTCAAAAATAATCTTCGCTCCCTGTTTGAAGCGTTTTCCTGGTTTAACCAAAGCTAACCAACAATTATATTGCCGCTCTTCCAACAGCAACACCTCGATTTGGGCACCAGTGGATTTATTCCCATAAAGCCGTGCTGGAATAACTTTTGTATTGTTCATAACTAATAAATCACCAGAGCCAAGCAGTGCAGGCAAATCATGGAAAATGTGGTGCAGGGGTGCTGTTTGGCTGCCTGTAGTGGGAGAATTAACCACCAGTAACCGCGAACTATCTCTAGGAACTGCTGGGTTTTGAGCAATGAGTTCTGGAGGTAGTTCGTAGTCATACCCAGATACCGAACAATCTAATTCAAAATCTTTTGTTTGTGTGCCAGAGGTGTCGTTCAAATTAGTCTGTACTAGTTTTTGCTTTATTTAGTATTTATACTCTCTTAAAAAAGCTGGTTTGTAGCTTTTCCTTCTGAAACATCCTTTAAGCCATAAGGACTCAATTTCATCGCTAGGCTATAAGATTGATAATATTAGGTAACACGGACAATTAACATAAAAATTGGGTAAACCTCCCCACTAAAAACGGGGGATTTTACCCTACCGGGAACAGGCATTGATTGACGAATATAGATATATAGGATTGGCTTTGATCCCAAGCACCAACAAACATGGAATACTTGTATTATCTGGCAAATGCCAGTCTGACTCTGAGGGTTGTTCAACACCTCCACGCTAGACCCCAGACACCTGTTTCGTTCGTCACCGTAATTCATCAAATTGATGGCTGGGTGGTTAGGATCAAACTCAGAGGTCAAGTCTCGCCTCAAGAAGATGGCGACTTCCGCGCTTTTCTAAACGAATTAGGAATTAGCTATGAGCCGCCAATGAGGGTGCAAATGGCACTTTGGAGTTTAGAAGCCGGACAGTGCCCTGTGGACGTGATGCGTCGCTATCAGGTAGCTATAGTTTCTCACGGTAGCCCAGAGAGAGACGAAATTGAGGCGTTCCGGCAACAGTTTGTCCGAGGCTTAGGGTACTGTCCAGAAACTTTGGCATGACACTATATTGGTTGTAACGCTACTACAAAATTATTGGTCATTGGTAATACAAGGTATTTTATCTATTACTGATTAACCATTATCAATTGAAGAGTCGAAAGCTGTAGGAATATATTCTTGCAGCTTAAACTTGTATCCGGCTACTGATGAAGTAGCTAAAGCTTCCTGGTTTGCCGTAGCTTCAGTCATGATTTTTGATATCCTTTGACAGTAGACAATAGCAACATCAAACCGGCAAGAATAATCTGCCTTCTCAGGATACTGGGCTAAGAATATTCCAGCTGTACGGCAGATTTTTGCTTGCTTTTGTAGGGTGATTGCGCTTCTTCCCCCTGCATCCCAACTACCTGAACTACGGGTTTTGACTTCCACAAATGCCAGTAATGAGTGCTGAGTGGTGAGTGCTGTTAGCGGTAGTGGGGCGTTTAGCCCGTGCTGAGTATTGAGTCCTAAGTCCTGTGTGCTGAGTAAGAAGTTCTCCCCCTGCTCCCCTGCTCCCCTGCTCCTCTGCTCCCCTGCTTCCCCTTCTCCTCCATCATATTGGGCAATAATATCAATTTCTCCCCAGCGACAAGAAAAGCGACGATGCAGAATTATCCAACCTGTAGATTGTAACCATTCAGCTACAAGGTCTTCTCCTAAATGACCAATATCTGGATAATGAGATGGAGGAAGGTTAGCCATTTACTAAAAATATCATGAATTACATGAATTCTAAGGTAAGCGATGCCTGCGGCGGGCTACGCCTACGCACAACGGTTTCTACATTCAACTCATCCCATAGTGAGTTGAAGTTGGAACGTAAAACAGACCATTGGATTTGGGCAAGCATATTCAGTTTATTCCTGTGGGCAATAGTTGGCATCACCGCAATAGTCGGTTTTGCTCCAACAGCTTTGGCACTCGAATACAATAAAGAAATTTTGGTCGAGGCTGATTTCTCAGGACGTGATTTAACAGACTCCAGCTTTACCAAAGCCAATCTTCGCCAGAGCAACTTTAGCCATGCTAATTTGCGTGGTGTTAGTTTCTTTGCGGCAAATTTGGAATCTGCGAATTTGGAGGCAGCTGACTTGACAAATGCGACTCTAGACTCAGCTCGTTTAATCAAAGCAAATCTAACAAATGCACTTTTGGAGGGTGCCTTTGCTGCTAACGCCAGATTTGATGGTGCAGTCATTGACGGGGCAGATTTTACCGATACGCTGCTGCGTTCCGATGAGCAAAAAAAATTGTGCAAACTTGCCAAAGGAACCAATCCAATTACAGGAAGAGATACGCGTGACACGTTGTTTTGTCTCTAAAATTTGCTATAAACACTGAATGAAAATATGAGTGAAACACTTGCTGATATTGCAATATCACCCCCGTTTCCCGATCATACTCAACTGCCGGAGTCTGATGGTACTTTTGTGTTCGCGGAGCGTGCCGGAGGCAAAAATTTTCAAGAGCATACCCAAAGCATCATTTTGACAGACTCAATTGCTCAAGTAGACTTAAACTAGCTTTTCTGTGGAAGGCAAATGAGCGATCGCACCTTTGTAGAGCAGAAGCTACAGAGGTTAGAGAGCAATGCTTGGTTATTTAGTAGGTAGGAGAGCGATCGCGCCAAAGCAGCAGAAGAGAAAAATGCTTTGAAAAACCCGAAAATAAGAAATTCCCGCACAAAATCTTTTACTTTAGTTACCGCAGGCAAACCATATCAATGGTTTTGAGAGCCATTATCTAGCACCATTCTTCCTCGGTCGAGGTTTATTAAATTTCTTAATGTACAATTTTCCCGATTCGGCACGGTGATACCTTACACAAAATTGTGGGAATTATAAGTTTGAAATACAAATTGTATTCATCCACAAAAACTTGCGTTCCAAAAAAAGAGAATATTTATGGAGTATAAAGAGTATGAATCGTTCAATCTTGAGCAACTGAGAAAAAAAGATACTCACTTTTCCCCTAAGCCTCCCTTTCAGCATCAAGTCGAGGCGTTTAAAAAACTCAGTAGTACATTTAAGCTTGACAGTAAAGAACCGAGAAGTGGACTATTAGTACTTCCTACAGGTGCAGGTAAAACATTTACGGCTGTTAAGTGGTCGTGTGACCATGTAATACCTAAAAATATTAAAATCCTTTGGTTAGCTCCTTCGTTTTATCTACTGGATCAAGCATTCTCTACTTTTCGTGAAAATGCCAGGAATATTTCACATTCTAAAAAAACATTGAATATTAGGCGCGTTTCCAGCAATCCTTCTCATGCCAAAGCATCATCTATCAAAATAACCGATGATATTGTCATTATGACAATCCAAACAGCTATCAGTAATTTACACCCTGATGCTCTAGACGGTTTGGGTAATAAGGCTGAAACAGCTTTTAGAAAATTTATTGAGGATTCTAAAGAAACAGGACTTTTTGTAATAGTTGATGAAGCTCACCATTCACCAGCTTATGGTTGCAGAAATTTATTGATTGGTGAAAAAGGACTTCGAGTGTTAGTACCTAATTCAAACATACTCGGTTTAACAGCTACACCAACTTATACAGATAAGGCTAAGAGAGGTTGGCTATGGAAAATATTTACAGATGGAGATAATGGAGTTATTTATCAAGCTGATAAAGAAACTTTAATAACACAATGTATTTTAGCTAGACCTAATTACATTGAAGTGTCAACTGGCATAGACATGGAAGTTGATGATAAATTATACGACCGATTAGTTAAGCAACATAAAGACCTTCCTGAATCAATTATCGAAATTCTTGCAGATAATAAACATAGAAACAATTTTATTGTAAACAGTTATGTGTCTAAAAAAGATACTAAAGATACTTATGGTAAAACTATTATCTTTGCTGATCGTTGGTTTCAATGTGAATACATAAAGAATAAACTTGTTGAAAAAGGCATTAAAGCAGATGCCATTTATTCGCATATAGATGCTGATCCAGGTTCGGCAGATGCAAGAAATAAACGTAAAGAAGATGACAATAAAAGAATTTTAGATGATTTCAAAAGTAATAAGCTTGATGTTTTAATCAATGTAAGAATGTTAACAGAAGGGGTTGATGTTCCCAATGTTCAAACTGTATTTATTACTCGCCAAACAACAAGCTCAATTCTAATGACTCAAATGATTGGTAGAGCTTTACGTGGGGAAAAAGCAGGAGGGAGCAGTGAGGCAAATATTGTTTTATTCTTCGATGACTGGAAACGTTTAATTGATTGGGTTAACCCAGAAGATGGCAATACTGAACCTGATCCTGTAAAGCCTGAAAAAGGAGAACATTATCCACTGGAATATATATCAATTCGTCTAATCGAAGAATTATCCAAGTCAATTGAGAATGATGGAGTTTATCAAATAGAATACAAGAAAATATTTCCTATTGGATGGTATAAAACTGAAATTGTATATGCTGACTCTGATAATAACAATGATTCAATGGAAGCATTTACTGAATTTGTCATGGTCTACGAACATACGCAATCCAAGTTTGAGGCTTTTATTAGCTCTATTACTGACCCAAAGTTACTAAAGTTACTAGATGAATGGTCTAAAGAGTATCTTAATGATGAATGGATGCAGCCTAAAGTTAAAGAATGGATAGATAAGTATTTTGACGATGAAACTGATGACATTGGCAGAAGACTTAGTTCAGATTTAATTAAGATTGTTCGTCACATCGCTCAAGATAATCTACATTCTACACCTCCGTATCACTCCTTTGAAGAAAAAGAAATCTATGACTTAGATAAAATTGCTCATGAGCTAATTAATTTTTCAAATCCACAACTAAACAACTATGTCAAGCAAGAGTTTTCAAAAGCTGGAATGTTGTGGGAAACTTTCTATAAAACACCAAATCGTCTTCTAATAGCCCTTCAGTTGGTTATCAATAAGATAATTACTGATGGGGATGGTAGTAAAGCACCTACATCTACATCTACATCTCCACCTAAGAGAAACAACAGAGTACGGGAACTTATAGAAGGAGAAAAAGAAAAAGTAAAAATGCGAGACGGTTATGCTTGCCTATGTTGTGGAGTCAATACCGAAGGTAAATTACACATCGACCATATTAAACCGTTTTCTATGGGTGGGGAAACATCTGTAGAAAACTCACAAACTCTGTGTGTTATTTGCAATAGATGTAAAGGCAAGAATGAAATTGATTTTCGGTGTAAGATAACAAAATTGAGTAATCCCAAAAACCTGGATTTATCATTTAGAACAGAAAGTCAACATTCTATAAGGACTCTAACAAGAATAGTTAATTTATTTTACCATTGCAAAGCAGTTGACAAAATAGAATGGGACAGATCCACTCGCGGGTATAGTATATATTTACACCCCGGCAATAATTGTAAATGGTTACTTAAACATAAAGTGGAACTTCTCAAATATGTTCAAGATAAGCTTGGTCGTCAGGTTTACAACATTGAAGTTACAACAATTGAATAAATTTAGCGAAAGGAGCGATCGCTAATCTCAGTCAAGCAATTCTGAACTAATTTGGTTCAAAACGTTGCCAAGTACTAGCAAATTTGAGCAAATCTTGACCTGTATAACCTCGTCGGATAATATATTGAGAGCGATCGCCACGTTGTTTGATTTCAGCGATCTTAGCAGCAAAATCTTCAGGTGGTTGTGCATTGAGCAGAGACTAGCTAAAAAATAGCGATCGCACTCCACCAACGCCCCCTTAATCAATCAAGCTATTCAATCCCCGTTTTTTAACTAGGTGCAACAGCTTAAGAGCGGTGCCACTGGGACGCTTCTGACCGATTTCCCACTTTTGAACCGTTGATAGACTTGTATTCAAAATCGCAGCAAATACTGCTTGACTAACATGAGATGATTCGCGTATTTGCTTAATTTGATTAGGTTCTAGCGGTTCAATCCCAGACAAGCACAGACTGTCGAATTCACGCAATGTAGTCTGATCCATCAGTCCAGCCTTGTGCAGTCCAGTAGCCGTTTCGTGAACGGCTTCAAGAATCGCTGATTTCTTCTTCGGCATTGCAAATTACCTCCATCAATTCATCTTCCAGCTTGGCTTTTTCGAGATCCTCTAGCGTGTAAGATAACAGCACCGATGCCAGCTTTTTTAATGCTTCTTCTTCTTTTTTATTAATGTTGCTGCGCTCGTTTTTCGGGAAGCCAAAAACAAAAAACCAGCGATCGCCCTTGTTAGTGGCGACTAGGGTACGAAAGCCACCACGTTTACCTTGTCCAGAGCGGGCAATCCGCTTTTTGAACAGTCCGCCGCCTAGATCGGCTTCGTAAAGTCCTGCCGTCATTTCGTTTACAGCCGCGCAGAGGCTAAGGTCGTTTAAACCCTCTTTGCGTGCCCAACGGTCAAACCATCGGGTTTTGTAGATTATCATGCTATGGTCATTACCTTCGCTTATTATATAGCACTTGGTGCTATGATTGGCAAGCTCAATATCCTGATAGGTTTTGATAGATTAAAACTCAAAAAGCTTGAACAAAGACTGATCAAAACATTGAGCAGGAACTAGCTAAAAAATAGCGATGGCTATGCCTCGCTGGAGGCGAGCGCACTCCACCAAGTACAACGAGTATGGGAAAATGACACGATAATTTCATGCGATGCCTACGGTGGTCACTGAACTTGTTGAAGTGCGGTAAACTACGCGCTTTCCCATAACACAAGATGTTTGTGCGTCGTGTTTGTCGGATGTAGAGTAACTCTTGCTACTTATTTGCTTGCTAAAAATTCTTGAACATTCAGAATCTCAATGCCCCTCCAGGGGTTTAGCACTAGCAAATCATCATCTCCGGTAACAATACACTCTGCTTGACCACTGAGTGCTAATTCCAAATATTTGTTATCTTTTAGGTCTCGGCATTCATTAATCTGCTCAGTCACGTCAATAAACTGAGAGTTTTCTGTTAAATTTTCTAGAAATTCTTGCCGCCTTTCTTTAGTGAAATACCTATCAAATTTGGGACGATATAAAACCTCTTCTAACTCCGATAAGACAGAATTTGATAATACGATAACGCCAATAACAGTAGCTTGATCTAATGCTTGACGTGGCTTGCTTTGACTAAACAAAAATGCACTAATTAGCACATTAGTATCAAAAACGAACCGTCGATTATTTATCATTATTCAAAATCGATTTTAAGATTTCAGGCGTTAATCCTCGCTCTTGTGCTTCAAGACTAGCTTTATCCATCGTGTTTCTCAAACGTGCAATGGCCTCAAGTCTTTTCGTTGTAAATTGAGACTGCATAATTGCCGCAATCTTAAGTTGCAATTGTTCCCGTTCTTCTTCAGTGGCATTGCGGTATGCCTCTGCTACCTCAGAGGGAACTTTGATAGTAATTTCTTCTTTAATAATCATGACCTATCGCACTCCACCAAATACAATGAGGGTACAACTATTGTTGTACCCCCAAATTTATCTCACGCTTCTAACCCACTCAGTAATCCCCTGAGCGATCGCATCAGCCATTTTCTTTTGTTCTGCTGGGTTCACTACCTGCTCAAATTCATCGGGATTGCTCATAAAACCCAATTCCAGCAACACCGATGGCGCAGCCTCAGGACGTGTCAGGGCCAGGTTATCCCAAAACACACCATAAGAAGGTTTGCCAAGTTTTTTGACTACATACGTCTGCAAAAATATTGCCAGGCTGTGAGCTTGGGGATGATACCAAAAAGCGCCGAATCCCTTGGTTTTTTCGGCATCGCCATTATCGGGTAGAGAGTTGTGATGTATGGAAAGAGCGATCGCAGGTTCTTCTTGATTGATAATTGCCTGACGTTCCACTAGGGAAACTTCGCGATCGTCCTCCCGCGTCATTACCACCGTTGCTCCTCGCTTCACTAACTCGCTGCGTAGCAACTTAGATATTACCAAATTCACATCTTTCTCTAAATATCCAGTTGGGCCACTGGCACCAGATTCTTTACCGCCATGCCCTGGATCTAGTACAATCTTAAAATTAGCTAAAGGCTTGAGTTCTGTGTTCCCGATTTTAGGCGGATGACGCAAACTCAAAACCAGGGTTGTACCGTCGTATCGCAGCTTATATCCCCACTGTTGAGCTTTTTTGAGGTTAAGGGTGTATTTTACTTGTCCTGGAGCCACCTGTTGCCAGTCTAGGCGAGAAATTAGGGGGTTATCATCCAGGCGAATAATGTCTGTTTGGGCAGTGGTATTGTAGAGAGTGAGAGTGATCGCTTGCTCACTTTGTTGTAAGCTCACAGGTACGGCAACTTGCAAGGGGAAAACTATCTCTGTGGTAGTAGGGAGTTGACGGTATCCAACACTGCGAATTATTGTCTGTGGGGGAATTGCACCAGGTAGAATGCGGGTTTCTTTACTATTAATCCAAGCGCCATAATCCAGGCGCAACCATTCACCTTCCCTACCCGTAACAGTTGCGCGTGTGCCTTTGGGCAGTGGTGTGAGTCGAGAATAATCGGTACTCGCGCCAGTACGTGCTACACCTGCGTCTGCTGTTACCTCAACAACTGGTAACTGCGTGGGTGAGAGAATTTGAATTTTGCCAGAGCCGGGTTGAGTTATCGTCTTTCCATTGAGTGTCAGTTTAAACTGAGGTTGTCCCAAATCTACTTCTTGACTTGAGTCTCGAACAACAGCACCAGAGATGATGTTGTTGCCGTAAATTAGACTTAAGGAATTAGGTTGTTGCAATTTAGTGCAACCCTCATACTTTCCTCCGCTAGACTGGATACTAAGCTGATTTTGCCCAGTCAGAGCTGCCAAATTACTTGGTAGTTGTGCCTGTCGGGGTTGCGGTAAAAGAGTAATAGTTTGATTAGCCAACTTAACAGATACACTGGCATTAAGGGGTGCGATCGCCCCAAAACAAACAAGTTCTCCCGGTAGTCTGGCAATGTCAACTGCGGGAGTGAGGGAATCTTTAGCAAAAGCTAATCCCTGTGGTAGCTCAGGGCTAGTTGTAAGCCTTGTCACCTTAATCTGGAGTTCTTGATTGAAGTGACGCACAGTAAAAAGATTCTCCCCCAACTGCAAGGGGAAACTTGGGGAAAAATGACCAGCTTTGCTGCGGGTAATTGGCTTACCATTGATCAAAACCTGACCATTTAGTGGTGCACTGCCAAGAAAGAAAATTTTTTCAGCGCTTGTCTGGTAGTTTGTCTGGGGAAAAACGACTACAAGAGACGGCTTTGCCAAGGCTACAGAGGAGGTGAGAATACAACCTAATATTACTAATCCTAAAAAATTTTTCACAGCAAATTACAAAAGATTTCACCACAACGACTGTGGCACAATGACGGAGTGTATTTTTAGAAGTTGTTAGAAATTAAAACTACTATGACTAAGTTTATCTTTGTTACTGGAGGCGTAGTTTCCAGTATTGGTAAGGGCATTGTAGCAGCAAGTCTAGGGCGTTTGCTCAAATCGCGCGAATATTCCGTGTCGATTCTCAAACTCGACCCTTATATCAATATCGATCCTGGCACAATGAGTCCCTTTCAGCATGGGGAAGTATTTGTTACCCAGGATGGTGCGGAAACAGATTTAGACTTGGGACACTACGAACGCTTTACCGATACCTCAATGTCGCGATTGAACTGCGTTACTACTGGCTCGATTTACCAGGCAGTCATCAATAAAGAGCGGCGTGGAGACTACAATGGCGGCACAGTACAAGTTATTCCCCATATTACCAATGAAATAAAAGACAGGATTCTGCGAGTTGCTAAAAGTACAAATCCCTCTGTAGTAATTACAGAAATCGGCGGTACGGTGGGAGATATTGAATCACTGCCGTTTTTGGAAGCAATTCGCCAGTTCCGCAAAGAAGTGGGACGGCAGAATGTATTGTATATGCACGTAACGCTGGTACCGTGGATTGCCTCTGCGGGTGAGATGAAAACTAAACCGACACAGCATTCAGTTAAAGAACTGAGATCCATTGGCATTCAACCAGATATTTTAGTTTGTCGGAGCGATCGCCCCCTACCCAAAGGATTAAAGCAGAAATTATCGGGATTTTGCGATGTGCCAGAAGAATGCGTCATCACCTCCCAAGATGCCAAAAGTATCTATGAAGTACCGCTAAATCTGGAATGGGAAGGAATGGCAGAACAAGTGCTGAAGTTACTGCAAATGGAACAACGCAAACCAGATTTGACGCAGTGGAAAACTTTGGTAAAACAGTTACATAGTCCCAAGCACGAGGTAGAAATTGCCATCGTTGGTAAATATGTGCAGTTAAGTGATGCTTATCTATCTGTAGTGGAAGCACTAAACCATGCTGCAATTTCCACTTATGGCAAACTGCGCCTACGTTGGGTGAACTCAGAAGATTTAGAAACTGAACCAGCCGAAACTCATCTTAAAGGTGTCGATGGCGTGGTTGTACCGGGAGGTTTTGGTGTTCGGGGGGTAGATGGCAAAATTGCTGCAATTAAATACGCGCGCGATCGCCAAATCCCCTTCTTAGGTTTATGCCTGGGAATGCAATGTGCCGTGATTGAATGGGCAAGGCACGTAAGGGGATTAACAGATGCCAATAGTGCTGAATTTGACGCTCATACAACTAATCCGGTAATTAATTTATTACCAGAACAGGAGGATGTGGTCGATTTAGGGGGTACAATGCGCTTGGGACTATATCCTTGTCGCGTTCTCCCTGATACTTTAGCTTCCAAGCTTTATCAAGAAGATGTGATTTATGAACGACATCGGCATCGGTATGAGTTCAACAATGCTTACCGCGATCTGTTGTTAAAATCTGGCTATGTGATTAGCGGCACTTCTCCCGATGGACGCTTAGTTGAAATTGTAGAATTACCCAAGCACCCATTCTTTCTTGCTTGCCAATTTCATCCAGAATTTCAATCGCGCCCCAGTACTTCTCACCCCTTATTTAAAGGGTTCATTCAAGCGGCGATCGCTCTTTCTCTCTCGACATCGGGTGCACCAACACCATTAGAGGTGTCATAACAATTCATAATTCAAAATTAATTTTTTAGATTTTGAATTGGTACATAGCAACATTAACTTAAGGCTTCAGTAGATTTGGACATACAGGGTGCATCATTCATAAATTTCGGACTTGAGGAGATGTTGTGGCGTACTGGGTGAAAATCCTTTACGAGAGGAAAGAATATGTAGTAAATTTTGAACGTATCCATGCTTTTTGTTATGAACGGAACGGCAGAGTTACTTTTTGGTTACCCGATAGTGCTATTCCAATAATTATTAATCCGCAAAATAATATTGAAGATTATCAAAAGGTTCTCGATTATTTAGAATGCGTTACAGGGTTGGAATTGGATCATGCCCACTGGGTGAAAATAATTTACGAAAAAAATGAATATGTAATTAATCTCAACTGCATCAGTTCCTTTTGTCATGAACCGAATAGCAGGATAACTTTTTGGTTACCAGATGGCACTATACCTATTATTATCAACCCCGTGAGTAATCCCGAATCCTATGAAAAAATTGCGAACTACGTTAAGAAGGCAACTGGATATTCTTTATCTTGAAATTCTTGTTTAGCAGAAAAAGTTAAAAAACAGATTTATTGAATCATCTTTTGTGTAGAGTTATCTAAAAAGAAAATTGTAACTTTAATGGTAAGGTGCTGATTCCAAAATCGCATATAGCTCACCGCCATTCGTCAAAAATTTGTTTTATCCGCTCAATTGCGGTGTCTGCTGCTTGCTCTGGAGATATACTATTGACAATTATTCGATTCAGAGCGTTACCCCAAACATTCTCTTCTAAAACTAGGCTGTAAGCAGGGTTTTGGACAATATAAAATGGGCGAGTTAAACCTTTAGTCAGTGTTTTAGTTGCAGTAGAAAGATGCGGATCTGCTGGATTTGTCCAAAAGGGGTCTTTCCAAACAGGCTTTTATCCGACCAAATCTTTAGGATTCTACTGTTAGTAGGAGACTCGGTAACTGAGGATTGGTTAGATTTTAAAATGTTAGTGCAGCCAATAATTATCAAACTGAGTATCAATGCCACGAGTACATAGCGATGGCTAACTCTTATTAGTACTACGGTAAAAATTTGTTTAGCTCTTTGCTGATTCTTAAAGCCTTTATTCATTAGGCTGGCTTTGGTTCTAAATAACATCCTCATTTTTTTATGATTTTTGTCAGAAAAACATCTTTACCGCTTATTCTGACATCAGATAGCGCTTATTCAAGTTTAAATAGTTGTTTGTGACTCCAGGTTGATATTTACCAAAATATTTTTATAATATCTTCTAATTCTAACTAAAACACCTTTCTACAAGACAGCCTTTCTTGATAAAATATAAAGATAGTAATCAAAGTTAGCTTCAAAAGCTACAAACAATGGCAATTGAACGTTGGACGGATGAAATGCTTGATGAATTAGCATCAAGCGTAGATAGCTTGAGAATAACGGCTCAAGCATTGCTGCAAGTTGCTGCTCAAAATCAACAAAAGATGGATATGTTTGAAGAAGAGATAGAGTTAATTAAACAACGCCAAGCAGAAAATGATCAGAGGTTTAATATTTTGCTCGAAGAAGTGCGTTATTTGATTCGAGGAAATCAACAAGATTGAAGAATTCAGAATTCAGAATCAATTAATCCTGAATAGTGTTGCAATGCCAACTTTGCTGCACCAACTATCCCTGCAAAATTGCCTAACTCGGCTGGCAATATTTGTAAACCCGCCCGTGATAAAGGCTGCACTCGCTTCTCAATTTCTGCCTTCACAGCTGGTAAGAAAAACTCAAAGCTGCCACTGATACCGCCACCAATGACGATCGCTTCCGGTGTGAGTACATAAATCAAACTCGTCAAACCAATTCCTAAATTCTTACCATATTCTTGCCAAAAAGTCAATGCTGCGGGATCTCCTTGTTGGGCAAGAATACCCAGTTGGGCGGGTTCCTTGAGAGTGCGGCGACGAATCGCAGTAGCAGAGGCATACTGTTCCAAAGAGCCTTGATTGCCGCTATTACATATTGGCCCATCTGGGTTGAATGAAATTAAACCCAATTCTCCAGCTGCGCCTTGATGTCCAACAAATAGTTTGCCATCAAGGATAATTGCACCACCAACTCCAGTTCCTAAAGTTAGCAGAATCAGATTTTGAAAGTGACGACCGGCTCCCAACCAAGCCTCTCCCAAAAGAGCGCAGTTAGCATCGTTAGCGATCGCAGTGGGTTTACCAGTTTTAGCTTCTAGCCAGTCTGCTAAAGGCACATCGAGCCATCCAGGTAAGTTAATGGCGATTTTAGCAATGCGTCTTGTTGCATCGGCTGGGCCTGGAGTACCAACACCAATAGCAACAGTTTGATTATCTGGATCAATTTGAGCGATCGCATCTACAATCACCGCCAGCACATCCTCTGGTGTCGTCGGTTGAGGAGATGCCACAGTCAAAGATTGCAGACAAGTCCCATCATCTGTAAAACGCCCCAGCTTAATTGCTGTTCCCCCCACATCAATGCCAATTACTTGATCCACAATGGCCAATCCAAAATCTTTATTTGTATCGAACCACAGATAAACACAGCTGCACAAAGATGTTTTTTATCTGTCGTTATTAATAATTCGCACATTCGCTACCGGGGATGAACGAAAACTCGATTGCTCCTGCCAAGCTGTAATAGGGGCACCTCTTAAGATGCCAGCAAGGGCAACGGAAAGGATAAATCCGCCAGTAGCGGCGGCAATTAACGTTAAATTATCTTTCATACAAATCTCTGTATTGTTTATTTGTCCTTTGTCCTTTGTCCTTTGTCCAAAACTAATGACTAATGACTAATGACTAATGACCATTGACTACTTTCGGATTCTATTTTCTCTCCGCAATCGGGGATTGACAAATTCATTTAACCCCTCACCAAGTAGTGATAACCCTACCACCATAAATGTCATCGTTAAACCAGGGAAAAGCGTAGTCCACCAAATGCCAGTAGGTAAAGCTTCTAGGGCTTGTTTTAAATCATGTCCCCATTCTGGCACTTCTTCGGGAAGTCCTAGCCCCAAAAAACCCAAACCGCCCAATACTAGAATTGCATCAGCAGCGTTGAGTGTGAATAATACCGGTACACTTTGAATGACGTTGAAAAACAGATATCGAGAAAGCACAACCCAAGTGGAAGCACCCATTGCTTGAGCAGCTTCGATGAATACTTCAGTTTTCACGCTGACAGTGTGGTTGCGAACAACGCGATAATATTGGGGAATATAGGCAATACTAATAGCGATCGCTGCATTTAATATCCCACGTCCCACCACAAACGCCAGCGTCACAGACAGCAGTAGCCCCGGTAGAGTGTAGATGCTATCCATAAGAAACAGCAACACTTTATCCAATTTACCGCCGAGATAACCACTCAACATCCCCAAAGGCACACCGATAATCATACTCAGCGCTGTTGCCAAAATCACCACCTGCAAAGCAGCTTGAGCGCCGAACATTGTCCGGGAAAAGACATCATAACCCAGGCGACTAGTACCAAACCAATGTTTAGCTGAGGGTGGCTCGTGAATTGGATTAGAAAGAAAATCTTTGGGATTTTGCAGCCATCCCCAAGCCTGGAATACGGGAGCGAAGAATGCCAGGAAAATGAAAAACAGGGTGATGGCTAACCCAATGAGCATGAGTTTTTGGGAAAGATTGGAAGTTTTGGCAAACTGTAAAAATGTCGGTAGTCGCCGTTTTGTAATGGCCATAAAGCGATCGCCTGGATCAAGCAAGATACGCTGACCATTTTACATATCAGATAGGGGATTGCGTAAACATCCTGAATAAAAATCCGACTGCTTCGCGGTGGATACAGAGCTAGACTGAGGAAGAGGTGAGATTATGCCTCATTTTTGCTAAAGATAAATTCCCAGTTAAGTGTTACCGCAAAGGTAAATGATTCCAAGTAAACAAAGACCAAGTTAAGGGAGGAATTATGAACGCTTACAAAAAATACATCACCATTACAGATCCAAGTCAATTAATATTATCTGATTTACCTTTTCAGGTAGGACAGAGAGTAGAAATAATTATATTAACTGAGGATAACCCAAGAGCGGAAATCAGTAAAAAGCTGAGAGATTTATTTGATAAAACACAGTCGTTACCGGGAGTACAAGATATTACAGAAGCAGAAATATTAGCAGAAATTGAAGCTTGCCAACGCGGAGAATGAAAGTTGTTATTGACACGAATGTTTTAGTTTCTGCTGTCCTTAAAGGTAGAGTACCAAGGGACGTTATTCAGTTTATTTTTGATAATCCTGATTGGCAATGGATAGCTTCTGAAGAAATCGTTGGAGAATATAAGGAGGTATTAAGTCGCAGGAAGTTTAAGTTGACCGATGAAGTGATATATGAATGGTTTGAAATTATTGATACATTCATAACGTTAATTGATGTTTATTTAGAAATTGATTTTCCCAGAGATAGAAAAGATGCAAAGTTTTTAGCTTGTGCTATTGCAGCAGAGGCAGATTTCTTGATTACGGGTGATTCTGATTTTAATCAGGCGCAAACTTTGGTAAATACAACGATTATTTCTGTATCTTTATTTAACAGGTTAGTTTGCGATGTAGGGGATAGGAAGTAGGGGGTAAGTATTGGACACTGGTAATTGTCAATGATTTTTTACTATTCCCCACTCCCTATTCTCTTACAGATTACTTTCAATCAACTGGCGGTATTCGCTCTTTTGCTTCACGCCTTTGACTTCCTTGACCAGTTCCTTATTTTTGAACAATTGAACCGTTGGCGTTCCTGTCACACCAGCATTTTCAGCAATATCTCGGTCTTTATCGATATCAATTTCCACAAAGTGAATTTTGCTATCAAATTCATCCACCACTTTATTTAAAATTGGCTTCAGAGTATGGCAAGGGCCACAACCAGGAGAAACGTATTTAACAAGAAGTAAGCGATCGCTTTCATGGAACAATTTCCGTAAGGCATAACCTCCTAGATGGCGCGTCGCATTCAAATTAAATCCAGCTTCTTCCTCGGCTTCAGTCTTTTTGGCTGGTTGATGTTCTAATTCATTATCTGCTGTTTGTGGCCGTTGATGGAATTCTTGAATTAAGCCACTGGATGACAACCAACGTTCTGCCAACATTGCCGCCATACAGCCAGTACCGGCCGCCGTAATTGCTTGCCGAAACTCATGATCTTGCACGTCGCCAGCAGCAAAAACGCCTTCTACACTGGTTTCCACAGAACCGTGTGTGACAACATAACCGATCTCATCCAGTTCTAATTGCCCTTTAAATAAAGAGGTATTGGGACTGTGACCAACGGCGTAAAATAAACCCTTAGCGTGCAGTTTGCTTTCTTCACCAGTTTTGGTATTTCGGACTTTCACTCCTTCCATGTGACCATTACCGAAGATATCCACGGCTTCTGTGTTCCAATGCACCTGGATTTTTGGATTGCTCAAAACCCTGTCTTGCATGGCTTTAGAAGCCCGCATTTTATCGGTGCGTACCAACATATTCACCTTAGAGCCGTATTTGGTGAGGTAAATTGACTCTTCCGCCGCCGAGTCGCCAGCACCAATCACAGCCAATTCTGCGCCGTGAAAAATTGGTGTTGCACCATCGCAAATCGCACAAGCAGAGATACCCCGACTCCAAAACTCATGTTCGTTGGGTAAACCCAAACGCTTTGCAGTTGCACCAGTAGCAATGACAATGCTGTTGGTTTTAATTTCCCTCTCTTCTGAGCGGACAGTAAAGGGACGCTGACTCAAGTCAACTGATATAACATCTTCAGTATATAGTTCAGCCCCCCAGCGCTCCGCCTGAGCCTTCATCTGATCCATCAGTTCCGGCCCGGTAATCCCTTGGGGAAACCCAGGAAAGTTCTCGACTTCCGTCGTTGTCATTAGTTGCCCACCAGGTAATCCCCCGGCTTGGAAACCTTCAAATACAACGGGTTTCAGGTTAGCGCGTCCGGCATAAATGGCAGCTGTGTACCCTGCTGGCCCAGAACCGATAATTACCAAGTTTTCTACTGTGGGGTTAGTCATGACCATATATAAACTCATAACGACTACGTTTAATTTAGCATAATAAACTCAGATTGGCTACACCAGATGGTAAGCGATGTCTGCGACGGGCTACGCCTACGCAAAATGCTTACGGTATTATGCGCTCAACACTTGCCAAACATCCTCTTAAACGCTAAGACTGTTCTTGCAGATATTTTCTGATAATTTCAACATCTAATTCTAAAAATTCTGCTATTTCTTGAATGCTCATGCCCCTCTCAACACATTTTGGGACTAATTTCAATTTTGTTTCTAGTTCTGTCTTCGGCTTTGTCTTTGCCACGATACTCTCGTATAATCGAGTATTTTTGAATTCATCTAAATCAAGCATGGCTTCAATTTCCTCTAAAGCAAGATTGGGAAACTTATAAAATACAATGGCTTGGATAAATGCTAGCACTTTCTTTTGAAGATTTTCATCGGGTAAGTTTTCTCTTGCCTGAGCGATTAGCTGTTGAGCTAAGGAAGTAGCTTTTGTAGGTGTTTCTATAAATAGTTTGCCAATTCCTATCCCCAAGGAATCTTCAGTCCTAGTAGAAAGTTCATTCAGATAAATGCAACGGAGATGTTGTTCGATTAAAACTCGATAGCGGGGGTGAGGTGGGGTTTCATGAATGCGGCGATCGTAGATAACGATTGCGTACCAGTCTGAGTTTGCGGGTTTATATTGACGGAAGTAAACAAAAATTTCCCCAAAAAGTCGTTCGTAAAATTCTTCATCTTTGTAGGTTTGCAATTCTACAAAGTATAAGGGTTCATTTTCAAATCCCTTGACAGTAGAAAATAAACCGTCTAAACGAAATGATTGTTGTTTGATTTCAGGGGCAATAAATGTGTAGATATTGGGATTAGTATCAGCTTTATCAATAAGTTCAAAAAATATCTGTGGTAGTTCCTTAATAAGTTCATAAAAAATTACATCTGTTTTCATGGATGCTACTAATTGCAAACTATACAGTCGTTTTTCTTTGAATACAATACATTTTAGCTTTCTTAGAGTGCAGTACTTATGATAGATAGAGAAGTATTTTCTGTAATATTATGTCTTTCACCATTACAGACTTAGAGCAACTACAAACCGAGCATCCAGAATGGCAGATGGAGCTGGTAGAGGGGAAAATCATAGTTATGGGGCCATCAGATTACGAGTCAGAGGAAATTGGCGCTCGTCTAATTACCTTCTTAAATAACTGGGTCATGTCGCGCAAACTAGGACGTATAACTGGTTCTAGCGCAGGTTTCATATTACCTAGAATGGAAGAGGACGACTCGGAAAAAATAAACCTACGTGCTCCTGACGTGTCTTTTGTTCGGGCTGACCGACTGAAGAAAACCAAGCGCGACTTTGTAGAATTAGTTCCAGACCTGATGGTTGAGATTAAATCTAAAAGCGACAGAATTAAACCGCTTGAAGAGAAGATTCAGCTATTTTTGCAACTTGGGTCTGTAGTCGGCATATTGATTGACCCTGACAAATTAACAGTAATGGTTTATCGACTAAACCAAGCTCCAGTGTTGATGCAGAATGGCGATACGCTAACACTACCAGACTTGCTACCAGGTTGGGAACTGACAATATCAGAGTTGTGGCCACCTGAGTTTGAATAAGGCACTTCCACAATCGAAGTTGAGAATTTAGCCCTTGGTCAACACTAGGGGCTTAGTTATGTTTGTGCCATTTTGGATGCAAGGATTGTGGATTGTGTAACTGCATCTCCCCAAACTTTTTTTCTCAAGGTGATAGGAAAGCGATCGCAGGTGGGTAAGTTACATCTAGAACACCCAAGCGCTTCCTACCCCCAGGAAAACACTTATGAAAAGCGAATTAAAAGCCAAGTTTCTTCAACACATCCTCGCCAAGAAAAAGGGAGATGAGGGTTTTACACTCATTGAATTACTGGTAGTAATTATCATCATCGGTATTCTATCTGCGATCGCTTTGCCTTCTTTCCTCAACCAAGCTAACAAAGCCAAGCAGTCAGAAGCTAAAACTTACGTAGGTTCCATGAACCGCGCGCAGCAAGCATTTTACTTGGAAAAAGGCGCATTTGCGTCTCAAACTGAGTTTGGTAGTTTAGGTCTTGGTATTGCAACACAAACCACAAATTACGTATATGCGATTGCTGGTGGTGGTGGTAGTGATACCGTAGTAACCAACCAAGCAAGTACAGTAGTTAGTACTGCGCCTCTCAAAAATTATGTCGGCGGTGTGGGTGTAGTAACTCAATCTGGTACCAGTGAAGCTACTACTGTAGCTATTTTGTGTGAAGCCGACAAACCAAAAGTTAACAGTGGTGCCGATGTAACCAGTATGACTGGTGTGAGTTCTTGCCCCACGAACTTCACAGCTTTGAAATAAGTAGAGAAGGGACTTACTACGTAAGAATATAGTTTGTCTAAGCCACTGCATACCAAAATTAATTCTTCATGTAGTTTGTATTTAACTAAATTAAGTATTTTTCAAAGTGGATAGATTCTTCTATCCACTTTATTTACATTATGTGAGTCATTCACAACATATCGCCCATACATTTTTCCACAACAATCATAATGATTACTGATACATATAATTGGCAAAATCAGGCTGAAGAATACTTCATTCAAGAAAACTATCTGCAAGCGTCAAAATTATACGAACAAGCAATAGCGATAGAGCCAAATACTATTTCATATTATTGGTATTTAGGATTGATATTACTATTACAAGGGCAAGAAGAAGAAGCTCAGATGACTTGGATGCTGCCAATGACAGAGGCAGATGAAGATCAGTTACAAATTTGGACGAACGAACTGTTTGAATTTTTGCAAATAGAAGCAGAAAGGCGTGAAACACTGGCGGAATATTCTCTAGCTTGGTTAATTCGCCAGCACATGCGGGAAATTAATCCTAGTTATATAAATAATTTGCTTCAAATTCTTATACTTTGTATCAAGTTGCAAAAATTTGAAGAAATTGATGATTTGAATGAGTGGGGATTAATTGAAGCCTTAATAATAAAAGAAAATATAGAGATTGACCTCGAATTATTAATACAAGTTTTAAAAGAACTGTTAAATACTATCCCCTTACATCCAGTCAATCTGAATTTAATAGAAGCTAGTCTGCCTTATTTCTCTGATCCTCATCAATGCTTCTGTATACTGCTTACTCCTGCTCTGGAAATTGGCCATACTTTACGGCGGCCTTTACTAGCAGCATCTCTGCTGGAACTGCATTTACGATTAGAACCAGATAATGTAGAAATTTTGCGGCACTTAGCGATTTTTTATCAAGATGCTCGTAATTATTCTCAAGGTATAGAGACAGCTAGGTTGTGTTATTCCTTATCAGAAGGCTTGGCTGATAAAATTTTTGCACTGCATTTGCTGTTAAGGGGTCTAATGTCAGCAGGGGGATATTGGCAAGAGATATGTACAACTTGTCAAGAATTAGAAGCTGTATTTCAACAGTTTATTAAAGCTGAACGAATTCCTTTAGAAGAAGGAAGAATATTACGGTTGCTTTCGCCATCTTTTGCGATACCTCACATTAAAGATGCTCCTGCTGAATTTCGAGCTATTCAAAATCAGGTAGCTGAGATTTTTAATAATTATATTAAAAATCTTGCTGAATCAGAAGGGAAAAACTATGTTCATAAAATTATTAATAATCAATCTTTAATACTCCATCCAAAAAAATTAAAAATTGGTTATGTATCTTACGCTTTAAGGAGCCATTCTGTTGGGTGGCTAGCTCGCTGGTTATTTGAACATCATGATCGAGATAAATTTGATATTCATACTTATTTTGTTAACTACGCATTAGGAAATGACTATCTCCAAGAATGGTATCTAACTCAGGCAGGAAAAGCTCACAAATTAGGTATGAATGGTCTAGAAATTGCTGACCAGATATATCAAGATGAAATTGATATTTTAATTGACCTTGATAGTGTCACTCTAGATATTACTTGTGAAGTGATGGCATTCAAGCCAGCCCCAATTCAAGTTACTTGGCTGGGGTGGGATGCATCAGGCATACCTGCAATTGATTACTTTATCGCAGATCCTTATGTTCTACCAAATGATGCACAAAATTACTACACAGAGAAAATCTGGCGATTACCTCAAACTTACATAGCAGTAGATGGTTTTGAAGTTGGTATACCAACTCTCCGTCGTGATGACTTGGATATCCCTATGGATGCCGTTGTATATCTCAGCGCCCAAAGAGGATATAAACGCCATCCAGAAACGACAAAGTGGCAAATGCAAATTATCAAACAAGTGCCTAACAGCTACTTTTTGATTAAAGGACTTGGTGAGCAGGAAACAATTAAACGCTTCTTTTACCAAATTGCCGAAAAAGAAGGTGTAGATTGTTCTCGGTTACGATTTTTACCAATAGTTCATTCAGAGGCAGTTCATCGTGCTAATTTAGGGATTGCTGATATTGTATTAGATACATTTCCTTACAACGGAGCGACAACAACTCTAGAAACATTGTGGATGGGTATCCCCTTGGTGACGAGAGTTGGTGAACAGTTTGCGGCTCGTAATAGCTACACCATGATGATAAATGCTGGGATCACAGAAGGCATTGCCTGGAATGATGAAGAGTATATAGAGTGGGGTGTGCGTTTGGGGAAAGATGAAGCTTTACGCCAGCAGGTGGCTTTGAAGCTGAAAGCATCGCGGCAAACAGCACCGTTGTGGAATGGCAAGCAGTTCACCCGTGAAATGGAGAAAGCTTACGAGCAGATGTGGCAGAGATATATTGAGGTAAAATAAGCTCGTAGTGAGGGATTGATCCCTCAAATTAAATATTAATAAGGCTAGAGCCGCTTACTACAAACATTAAAAATATATTTTTAAGCATTGAAGTGCTGACTACAAACTTCTTTATAGAAGGCTTCTAAACCTGCGACACAAGCTTTATCATCAAAGAGACGATCGTGATTTTGGCTCATTGTTTCGGCAATAGTGCCTCGCCAAGTCGGGTCTAGTCCTAATTTAACAGCAATCTTGATGTATTCTGCTTCATTTTCAGCAATGGTATCTGTCACTCCTAGCATTTTCAGGAAGCTGTCAGAGTGACGACCCCGCATAAATTTTCCCGGACAGGTAACAATGGGGAGATTACAAGCGATCGCTTCTAAGGTAGTATTACCACCAGACCAGGTAAATGTATCTAGATAAACGTCTGAAAGTAAGTTAATCATTAGATAGTCTAGTCGTTCTGGAATACTGAGAAATACACAATAATCCTTGCTGTTCAAACCGATAGCAGCAAAAGCACGCTTCAGGCGTGGCTGAAGTAAAGTACCACGCAAAAACACAAATTTAGCTTGCAGAACGCGATGAGCAATTTCTGCAAAAATAAAATCATATTGCGGTAGATATTTAAAAGGAGCTTGGCAGCATAAATAGATAACCGCATCATCTCCTAGCCCAAAATCCGAGCGTGTTTTAATAACTGGTGGAATATATGGTTTAGGATAAGAAACGCCAATATTAGGTAAGCGAATTAATCTTTCTGAATAATGCTCTTGGGCATTTTCAGGTTCCATTAACTCACTAGATAAAAAGTAATCAATTGTGGGTAAGCCAGTTGTTACCGGATGTCCCCAAGCCGTACATTGTACAGGAGCAAGCCGCAAACCTGCCATTTGCATAGTTTGCGGATTCATCCCAATTTCGGGGAAAACTAAAATGTGCAACTTATCAGCAATTATCTGTTCACATACTGCTGATAAATTATGAGGAATATGATGAAAAACATCACTGTATTCTTGAAATTGTTGGGTAATTGGATCTGGTTCATTTCCTGTGTAATAACAGTATATTTCAAAGCTTTCATGATTGCTCTGACGCAACCAACCTGTTAACCAAAGTGTTCCACTATAAGAATGCAGGTAATGGGAAACGTAACCAATACGAACTTTGTTATTAGGCTGAAGCTTAGGCATAGATAAAGGAACGACCCATTGTGGATAGTTAACAGCCATAATTTCATGCACTAAGTTTCCATATTGGCGTTGCAAATCAATATCATTTTGTGCTTGATATGATAGGTAAAAATTTGTGAGGCGACCTATACCTGCTAAAGCGTTATGTTGCTCTTCTGTAGTTTTAATAGATGTTTGCTCAATTAAATCTCGCAATCCTTGAGTGTAGCGTTGGCGATAAAAGTTAATTTCCTCTTGATTCTCATATATTGATGGAACTGTTAAATATTTGAGAATTTGAAAAGTATAATCATCAGGGAAACATTTAGCAGCATTATCTGCACTTAAAATTGCTTCTTGAATACGTCCATTCTGCCGCAAATCGATGATTAATGAAAAATGGAGTCTTTCATCTGTAGGATAGAGCTTAATTCCTTGCTGGAGAGTACTAAAATATTCATTTAGAAGGTTTAACTGTCTGTAGCAATGGCTTAAGTTCCAATAAATATCTGCATCACCTGATTGAATTTCTAGGAGTTTTTGATACTGCGCGATCGCTTCCTTCCATCTTCCGTCAAAAAAGAATTTATTGCTCAAGCAAAAAAAAACTGTTCAGCTTTTGCTTCGCTAAAAACTTCTATTTCGTAAGATGTGATAGTTTCTGCTTTTGCTTGACTCAGCGCGTTTTTATCTTCGTATTCCAAAACAATTCTTGCATGGATGCGAGGTAGCAAAGCTTCCCACTGAATATCAGCCAAGTTTTCCACTAGAGAAATTTCTAATCTTTCGGTAACATCTAAATCTTCCTCTACCAAAAGATTCATAACCACACTAGATAAAAACAGTTCTGCATCTTCACCAGGAATGTTACCAGTATCGATAAGTAGAGTGATTTTTTCACTATTAGGATCAGTGGCGATCGTCTTCATCACTCGTTGCAATTCTAAACCGACTAACTCTTCTGGTCGCGACCAATCTGGGAAAATAATTAAATTAATCTCATTAAGATTTAAAGACAGGAGAGTAGCATTAATCAAGGCATAACTTACAGTTTGCGCCATTTTTGACCAAGAAAACTTTTTCGCCTGTGCCAAACCCGCAGTAATTAATAACTTACGAATACTAGGCTTTTGTACCTCACAGAGCGCATTTGCAAGTTCATCCACATCATCATCATTCACATATATTGCTGCGTCTCCTGCTACTTCTGGAATTGAGGCATTAGAACAGGTGATAACAGGACAACCACAAGCCATTGCTTCAATCAGAGGCATTCCAAAACCTTCATACTTAGAAGGATAAACCAGTGCCACAGCACCAGAGTAAGCTGTTGCTAACTCTTCATCGCTGAGTTGCAACATATGAACGACACTATCTGATGTGTAGATTCTAAATTCAGATGCTAATACACCACCGCTTCCTGTAAAGACAATATCAAATCCATAGCTACTGGCAAGTTGCGAAAAAGCTTGAAAGAACAAAATACTATTTTTATAACCACTTCCACCACCAACTAAAATAAAGTATGGTTTTGTAATCCCGTATTTTGATTTAAAAGCATTAACCTCTTCGGATTTGTCTGGTGAAAAAGTACTACTAACTCCGCAATGAGCAACAGTAATAGACTCTAGAGGTATAGTAAAACAGCGTGCCAAGTCATGCGCCGTATACTCTGAAATTGCTATATAAGCAGATGCATGTTGAATACTATGATGCTTCTCTCGCCACATGGGATTATTCATATCCCATCCCATAATTTCTGGAATCATGTCATAAGCCATGAACACAGAAGGTGTTGTAGTCGGCGTTGTATAGTAGGAAGATATAAATAAATCTGTCCCTTCTTCATCGCAAACTTGCTGTAGCATTTCTCGGTCAGCATCAGTATTGTTATAGTCATATTGTGGAATGCTGCGATATCTAATACCGGGAATTTTGGGAGCAGTTCCAGCCCGGTCAAGTACAACGATACGCCTAGCAAACCCTATGTTTACCCATTCTTCTAATAAAGATTTCCAGACACGCGCAATACCAGTTTGGTAAAGTTGGAAAAACACACCGTCAACCAGAATTATTGGTGTTTCTTTCCTAATCTGTGCAACTTTTTGCTGTACTTCATCTGGTTGTAAGAACCGCCAACCATTGTTGCTGAGTTCTCTTTGTGCAATTGGTACTATACCGCATGATTCAACGGTATCCACCATTGTTTCATCTCTTACCCACGAAAAATATTCGCGTAGCAGAACTGGAAATTTAGTTGTCTCCTGCAAAGCTTTCCATTGTGAAACAGCATTCCTATAGCCATAATATTGGTCTTTAAAACGTAATTGCTCTGGTGTTACATAAGCAAAATGTTGGAAAACTAAACCATGCCCTTCAGTCTCATGATGCAGAAAAGGGTTTACTGCTGCAACATCCCGCCATTGACCATTTGGTAAAGGTTCTTCTAGTCTGGGTGGTTCATGTGCTACCCACACTGAACCTGGCTTGTATCTCCAGGTTCGCAACCACTCTTGTCTGGGATTTTGGGCGTAACAATTACGAGTACTGATAATTATTCTTTCTCCTACAAAATACCAGCACCAATAGAAAGCGGCAGTTTTATCAGGATTCTCAATAAACAGCTGTCGTGCAGTTAAAATATGCTCGACTGTCCATAATTCATCTGCATCTATTTGCCATAGTAAACATTCTTCATTTATGTTTAACAATGGCTCATTAACCATTTCCCGTTTGCCATCCCAAAACACACCATCTGGCTTACGATAAACTGTGATATTGTCGGGATATTGCTGTGTCAATTCATCCAAATATTCTGTCGTACTGTCATTGCTGCGACCATGATGATGGATTTCATTGTTTATATATCCACCCAGCTTCAGACTCCATCCAGTATCGTGCTTTAATTCAGCTACACCTTCGACAATGTGCCAATGCCATTTGAAAGGAAGTTGTTTGAATATCTCAATGTGGTAGCGGATAAACGGTTGCCCATTCAGAACAATAGTAAAAAAGTCAATTGGTAATTCTAGCGTTGAGGTAGAGGTGATAGCAGCCAAATTTTTTTGACCACACGCTAGCGTTGAGGAATACTCATGGTTGACAAGACGTAGTTTAGCAATGTTATGCCATACACGTTCTGGCCCAGGCCAAGTGGGTACAACATCATGAAATGCTATCCAGCCGCCGTTTTTTACCAATGAAAACGATAGTTCAAAATCTTTTAAAACATCTAAATACTGATGAGAGCCATCAATAAAAATAAAATCAATAGCTTTACTATTTGTCAATTTATCCCAACGCTTTAATACATCATGAGAGTAGCCACGTAGTGGTATTACATATTGCTCAAGACCGTTTAATTGAATATTTTGCTGCCAAACTTCAAAGAATTGTCGTTCAGAAAAGTCAGCATCATTACCATCCCATGTATCAATAGAATAAATTTTACGTTTGGTTCCTATGCAAGCATATGCCATAGCAACTGTCGAGCGACCTTTAAAAGAACCAATCTCAACTATAACAGCATCTTCAGGAAGAGATATCACCTTATTAAAAAGGAATTCTTCTTGCCCAGTAACCATGAATCCTTCAATACATTCGACGGCATCATGGATATTTTGATAGCTGATTGGGCTTACTGTTCTTCGTTGAAATATCGCATAACCATTACGTATATTTTGGTTTGACATAATGAGGATATAGTCAGAATCACTCAACAGGCGATTGAAATTTTGATAGTTTTTAAACGTAGTAATATCATCTAGACAAATAAATTTTGCCCCATATATTTCATCTAATTCAGCTTGACCAGTAAATTCTGAACCGTCAATTAAAACTAAATCAAAACAATCAATGTTGTTTTCATCTTTAATTTTTTGAATTCCGTTATCAGATACTCCAGAATTATTTACATACTCAATATCTTGTCGCAGCCAACTAAGCACACGCTCCAGAGGATAAAGATTTAGATTAGTATGATGGCTATTATAAAAATCAATAATTTCCTTTTCATTAGGAAATTTTTTTACAGGAACAGAAGACATATTATAGCATTTTACAAAATATTCATTTTTATAATTATTTTTTAACTCAGCGAATCTAACTTTTGAAACTTCCATGCAAAACAATATTGGCTTATTAGGGTTTTCACGAAGCCCTGTTACAAATGCTTCGGTACTTCCTTGCCCTGAAGATGAACCAATTTCTAGAACTGTTTTTATATCTTCTTCTTTAGCAATCTTTTGAATAGCTGTATAAAATTCATCGTTTTTAATTTCTGGAGGAATCAAACTGTTAAGCTCAGAATCGGCAATTTTATCATTCATATTCGTATTCTTCTTTTTAGTTGTCTACTCTATTGATCGCTCTCACCCTCTCGTTTCTTAATCTGCTCTAAAACAACTTTGTAATCTTGCCGATCAGGGTGCAACTTCACCAGCTTCTCCAAAAGTGCGATCGCACCCTTAGCATCTTTCAATTTCAACCGCACCAGAGACAGTTTCTCTAAAGCTAGTTGGTTTTCTGGTTCCCGTTGTAAAACCAGCTCGTAGCCCCGCACTTGTTGCTGTAGTACTGACTCAGCAGAAGAAGACGCAATTGCTGGCTTAGGTTGACTAGCCTGTTGTATTGCCGGAATGACTGCAAATACTGTAGAACCAAAAAACGAGAACAACGATACTATCGTAACAATCTTTTGTCGCCGCCCAATCTGCTTTTTGCGGGTAATTAAGTATTCTTCGTCTGCACCAGCCATGCCTCACACACTTGCTGTAATAAATACTTAGGTATTAGCAAGCCTCCCGTTCTGAGGATACCCACCTGCTCAACAGAAACTAACATCTTCGCTAGAAACTTTTTACACAAACTTCAAATCCTGACTCTGAAGATGAGAGAAGTTTATGGTATACCCATGCGTAGTTTACCGCCGTAGGCATCGCCCCTATGCTTCAAAGCAAAACCTTCTCCTGTGCATAGACACAGCCAACCATCCAGGTCTTATTCACTGGACGAAACATTAAAATTATATAAAGATTTGCGATAATTCTGCCTAATGTCCAGATGTTTGCGATATTCTTAATAACGTTTAAATAAACAAAAACAGTAGACATTTCTACTCAATTGCAAATTTCACTGTAAATCAAAAACGTTCAAACTAGCCCCTTTCCTATGGGTTCTTTGACAAGCACACATATTTTTCGTGACTAAAACAAATAAAATTTTCCCAGTCGTCCTCAGTTACACTACTTAGTGCAACTTCCCGGATGACTAATTATTTTGCTCGGCCTCCACAACAGATATCTTACCAAAGGTACTGTTGTACTCTTGTGGAAAAAGGGTAAAGGTATAGAGGAAAAAGGAAAATAGAAATATCCCTTACCCGCTAATACCTTAATCCTTCCTGCTCAACCCTTGCCTAATTTCTGTAAGAAATATGAGGACTGCTTGTTGTAATTAAAGTTTTGTGGTGGTAATTACCGTACAAAACCGAAATTAAGAGTAACTTAGTAGGGTTTGTTATGGTATAGTTAGAAAGTTAAGACTAGCTTTACCAAATTACACCACTCTACGATCCGGCAACAATTGCAGAATGGAAAGCAGTTTTAATTAAGCATTTACCAACAAACATCTGAATTGAATCGAGGTTATGACTCAAAAAGTGATTCACCCAATGGTGAAATTGCAACGTAACGTGCAATCACTCATAGAATCGAACATTATCAAGCCAAGCGATAGCATCTGGAAAATCGCTTTGCTCTATGGTAATGAATGGCAGCACTGGAAAAAGGAACTGCTAGACTTTGGCTTTAGTATGCAAGACCCAGTTAGTGAATTGCTAGCTGTAGAAACTTGGGATGAACAATAAGTATTGGAAATGTTCTTTTAGAGTTCCTAGTCCAAGTACCTTTATTGGCAAGCAGCTAACGCCGCAGCTAATTCCTTTGCAGTTTGGTAGCGATCGCGTGGCAATGGTTCTGTAACGCGGTCAATAACATCTCTTAATTGGGAACTAATGGTGGGAACCTTTGCCACATCAAACCTGAAGTTTCGCCCTCGTTGGCGGTAATACTTGAAGGGGTTTTCGCCTGTGAGCAGAAAAATCAGCGTTGGCCCAATTGCATACAAATCAGATTGAGTTAAAGGTTGTCCTCGTTCTTGTTCAGGAGCGCAGTAACCTTCTGCACCAATTCGAGTACCGGGCATTGTGCCAATTTCTTTAACTGCGCCAAAATCCAGCACTACTATGTGATTTGAAGAACTTCGCACCATTAAGTTGGCGGGTTTAATATCGCGGTGAATTAGTGGCAGGCTTTGGCTATGAAGATAGTCTAAGATATCGCAGGTTTGGATCATCCAAGCGATCGCTTGACTTGGCGTAACCGGCCCAGTGCTGTAGACACGTTTCTCCAAATCTTGTCCGTGGATTAGTTCCATTGCCAGGTATTTTTTTCCGTCTTCTACAAAAAAATCGTAATACTTGGGAATTCCAGGATAGTTAAGGGATTTGAGAGTATACGCCTCGCGCTCAAATAATTCTTGAGCTTTGGCAATTTTCACCATATCAGCATTCATTTGTTTCAACACCAGCAGTTGTGAGATACCCGCAACCTGACCAGCCGCATCCCAAGCGAGATAAGTAGTACCCATACCTCCTTGTCCGAGAGTTCGCAACACCTGATAATGGCGAATTCTCTGTTGTACTGAGAGAGGTTGACCGCAGTGGATGCAAAACAGATTGTTCGGGGGGTTGCCTGCGTGCGTGCAAGTGGAGGATGAATTTCCTCTAACTGGGGCTGAGTAGAGTGTTGCAGCAGCGTTTTCTTCTACCCCTTGCATTTTTTGCTGCGATCGCAATCCAGTTTCTAGTGCTGTTACCTCCTGAATTTGGAATTGCAGTATTGGGCCTCCCTGTGCCAGTTGTAAAAGAGAATTATCTGGTAACGGACTCTGAATCACAAGGATACCGTTGAGAAAAGTCCCATTTGTACCTTGACTAATTAGCTGCCAAGCACCGCCATCACTGGCAGAACCGACTTGTCTGAGTTCTAGATGATGCCGGGAAACTAAACTATCAGTTAAAACAACGTGATTATCTACCGCTCGACCAATCCGAATTATGGAGGAGTTCTCAAAGCACCACTGCTGGAGGGGCGTTTTCTGTTGCGGTTCTAACAAAGTCAGACTAACCACAATACAACCTAAAAGCTAAGAGGAACAGGGAGTAGGGATTAGGGATTAGAGAAATTATTTCCCCGATCCCCAGTCGCCATTTATTTTTGACTTTCGAGATTTGGCCGCACTTTTGCCCGAACAAGTATAGCAGTAATGTTGTCGTGACCATTGTGTTGGTTTGCTAAGTCAATTAAGTCTGTAACGCCCCGTTCTAAGTTAGCGCCAGAACTAAGTAAAGGTTCTAAGTGAGTTTGCCAATGAGTTTCTAGTAAATCATTATCTGATAGACCGTCCGATGCCAACAGCAGAAGGGTATCTTCATTGATGTCGAAAAAGTCCACATCGGGATTAATCGCATTTTCGTCACGAGGCCCCAAAGCTTGGGTGAGTTGGTAGGCATCAGGGCGAGCGTAAGCTATGGTTGCTTCTACTCCTCGTGTAATTTCCCGTTGCCCGACTTCGTGATCCTCTGTAACTTGTTCCAGTCCCCGCTTGCGCGTCAAGCGATAGAGACGGCTATCTCCCACATGAGCAACTACTGCTTGAGTATCTTGAATTAAGAGCATGACTAGAGTTGTACCCATACGCCCCACTCCAGAACGGGCATCTTGTTGATTGAGCTTGTAAATTGCTTCATTGGCTAAATACACTGCCTCACGAATCCTGTCTTCTGTTGGCAGTTGGTTTGCAATCCAGTGTTCTTGAAAGTATTGCCGTAGGGTGTTGACTGCTAACTCACTGGCGATCTCGCCGCCAGCGTGTCCACCCATACCATCACAGAGAATATACAAACCATGCCCTTGCAGCACTCGACTTTTGGGCAACTCCAGCTTGTTAATTTTTGTTTCAATGCCAAAGTAGTCTTCGTTATGATGACGTTGACGCCCCACATCTGTGCGTCCTGCATCTTCCAAGCTACTTAACTGCATCGCTAGCACAACAGTTGGCATATCATCAGTTTTGCTGATGATATCTTCTGGCTCATCTGATTGGGGAATAGTAGGCACAGCGATATGTTCCTCCGTTATTGGAGGCAAATTTGCGGTTCCTAGTGCTTCCAGTTCAATAGAAATTTCTTCCAAACGCGATCGCAACTGTGCGATCGTCTGAATCTTGCCTACCTCTAAATCCCCCAACATCTGCACTACAGAGCCAAATTGAGTGCGCTGAGACTGTCTAAATAGCGCTTGCCAAACCCGCCCCAAAGCTTGGATGGTTAATGGTTGCTCTGGAATCACAGATGTTTGGGCTGGTGCATCTTCTGGCGACTCGGTGGCGGACTGACAATTCCATGATTTTATATACAACCTTTGTAGCGCCAGCGTTTGGTCTTCATCCAATCGCAAATTTGACAAATCTAAGAGGCTTTGATGACAATTCACTGATTCTAATAATGCCCAAAGTTGGGTCATTTGATAACACCAGTGTAAAATTTTTAACGAACTCGTTGTTTCTTCTTTCCACAGGTCGAGTAAATGCTGCCAATCGGAACGGTCTTCAATTAGTACTACCTGTAGATCATCCTGCTGCCAAGCATCGTGAATTGGCGGTATCCCTCGCTGACCTTCTGATTGTAAAGTAATATAAAGTTTAGCAAGGCTAGGAATTTCACTTGCTTCCACTGATGACGTTACTACATCTGATTCTTGACTTACTACTATTGCCTCAAGAGGCGATATTTGATATGGTCGGCAGTCTAAAACTCTCGCCTCTACCTCAGTAATTTTTTCCAGAGTAGGTAACGCATCTAACAATTTATAGCGTTGCTGAGAGTCTAAATAGGAGCCTAATGCAATTTGAGAACTAGGGGGTAGAGGAGATGAGGGAGGCAAGGAGGACAAGGTAAAATTTTCCCCATCGTCTCCTCCATCTTCCTGATCTTGCCCTACTTCTAAGTCCCTAGTCGGTTCTTTAGCAATAATTGCCCAAAACACTGTTCCGCATTCTGTGCCACAGTTATGACAATGTTGTACATTCACAGCTACATCGGTACTACATTCAGGACAGACCTTGTGAGTTAGCGATGTGCCACAGTTCTGACAGAATTTGTTTGTATTGGGGTTTTCAAATTTACACTGAGGGCAAATCAGCATAGTGGAAGTTCCTTAATTCCCGTTCCAAGGTGCTTTTAGCCACTAAGATTCCAGGTGCCACAATTGGCTGCCCCTGATTTTAGTAGACCTACATTAGATTGTAGTTTTATCAGTCAATTTTGGTGGCAGTATTAATTGTGACGTATATTAGATAAATATTTCAGATATTGGCAGCCAATTCCTGACAAATTGCGGAATGGAGAAGCAGGGCAAGAAGAACTATTGATTATTAACTAATGTCCAATGCCACAGAGTCTGGCAATTGCGGAGGTTTAGCGCTAAACCATTTTTGATCAACTCAGTGCTAAGTAAATTTAAGAAGTACTCAGCACTCAGCACTACGGTAAAAGCCCCGCCCGCAAGTGGCGCGGAATCTTCTTATAAAGAGAAGGTTGATACCAGCAAGAGTGTGGGCGGTCTTTTCACTCAGCACTCAGCACGGGCTAAACGCCCCGCTATCGCTAACGGAACTCAGCACTCTTCATAGGCAATAATCAGTAGCAGACAAGCCTAAACTCAGAATTAGCTGCTGGCACTTAAAGTTAATCAATTTCACTCTAAATAATTCCGTTTTATTAATCAATATTCACGATGCTTATCATAATGTTATGAGAAAGAATTCAGAAGTACAGACGCGATTCATCGCATCTGTACAGAAAGAAGTCAGAATCTATGCTGGATTCTGGATTCTGGGCGACTAGCAAATGAATAAAGAAGTTTTTAAATTACTTATGGTTCCCATCACCCATACCCACCAAATTGCTGATTTGTTCGCTGAACGAGCTAGAAACCTTGCACCACCAACCTATGGCACAGAGTTAACCAAAATCATCACCGTCAGCTTTGCCTACGGACTAGCTGACCCGATTCTCTTTCCCCACACTGACTTGGCTACTGCAAGTGCTGCTGTGCTGGCAGAAGAGGCTCCGATCGCCCTCAACTACGGCCCACCTTCAGGTCAATTGTATGAGCAAATTATCCTCCGCTTGCAGGCTAAAGGAATCGCTGCCGATCGCGATCGGGTGATCATTGGCTACGGTTCTAGTCAGATTCTTGGCTTGTTACCAGATGTATTTATCGAACCCGGTGACGTGGTGATTGTGGAAGCACCAACCTATCTGGGAGCAGTTGGCAGATTCGTCAACGCTGGTGCACGTCTGATTACCATTCCTGTGGATGAGTTGGGGATGGATGTAGATGCGTTAGAAGTAACATTGAGCGACTTGAAGAAACAGGGCATCAGACCTCGGTTTATTTATACTATCCCCACCTTTCACAATCCCACAGGCGCTACTATGCCGTTATTTCGTCGCCAAAAGCTAGTAGCACTGGCGGCTGAGTATGGCGTCCTAGTGGTAGAAGACGATGCTTACAGCGATTTGCGTTTCCAAGGAGAAACTGTACCTCCCCTGGCGACCCTAGACCAAGAGGGGTGGGTATTATATGTGAATACCTTCTCGAAAATTATTGCGCCTGGTATCCGGCTGGGCTGGGCTTGTGGCGATCCAGCGATTATTGAGCGGTTGGCAATGTTTAAAAGCGAGGGGCCAGTCGGACCATTGATCAGCCATGTAGTCGCCCGCTACTGTGCAACAGGCAAATTAGATTATCACATTCAGGAGCTAATCGCCTGTTATCAGCATAAGTGTAATTTGTTGTTAGAAGCGATCGCTCAGGAGTTTCCCAGTGATATAGTCACTCTGCGACCAGAGGGGGGCTTTTATGTCTGGTGTAAATTACCGCCAGACATCAGCGCCAAAGCCCTCCTAATTGCTGCCAGTGAACACGGTGTCAGCTTTCTGCCAGGGACACGCTGCTACGCCAACGGACAAGGGGATGATGCCATCAGGCTTGCTTTTAGCTTTCAGCCAACTCAGAAGATTGTGGAGGGAATCGCTACTCTGGGAGCAGTGTTGCGCGCATGGCAGCGATGACCTCAAGAATATGTCCAAAATCTGTGAACCGTTTAATTCGCTCCTTGATTACCAGGGAAAAATCTTTACCAAAGTTTAATCTGTCAAAATAGTGAATTTGTTTAACAACTTATGGCGGAAGAACCTCTATCTAGGGAAGGATATGGTAAATAGGCTAGATGAAGTAAAAATAGTATGCTAAATCTCATGAAGATTGTACTCTATGAAACTGAATTACTTGACAAAAGGGCTTTCGACTGTAAAACGTTGGATGACTACAACCCTGTTTTGTCTATTAGCGATCGCTTTTGTTTGGCAAGGTGCGTTTTTCTCAAACACCTCAGCAATGGCTGATCCTACTGTCAACTTGATTGCATCGGCAGATGCAGGCGATCAAGTTCAAGAGAAAGCTAGCAAAGATGCTGGACGAGCCAAAAATTTTATCGATGATACGGCAGATAAAGTCAAGCAAACTGCAAACAAAAATGCCAATAAAGTTGACCAAGCAACAGATAACAATGGTAGTTTTGTTGAGCGAAAAGCAAAGAGAGATGCCGCTCGAATTGAGAAAAGAGCAAATGAAGATGCGTCTCGGACTAAAGAAGCAGTAGACAAAACAAAGAATGCTGTTGAACGCACTGTTGATAGCATCAAAGATGCTTTTAACAACTAGAACATAGATACTAGCTTCAAAGGTCAATGTACATTGTTTCATTTATCGCAGCTGCTTAAGCCTAAAGAAGCAATGTACATTAGACCTCTTGCAAAAGTCCTTCTTTTCGCTTTCTTCTTTGCGCCTTTGCGCCTTTGCGTGAGACAAAAAATTATTTATGCAAGAGGTCTATTGATTGACTTTTACAATTATGTGACAAATCGATTAAATTTTGGAGTTATAGACAGACGCAACAGCATCAGCAATTTGCTGCCAATAATTTGTTCGCGCTTTTTTAGACTGCTCAATTTGGATACCATTGCCATTAGCCAATCGGTTGACAATATTGTTAGGATTATCGCCATCGAATGGACTCTTTGGAGTAGCAATCTCTACACTGATGCCGCTACCGACAATAGCATTCTGAATTGCCTGTTGGATTTCTAGCTTGAGTGCGAGGTTAGCACCGCCACCAATCAGGATCTTATTTTGAGAGAAGCCATGAAAAGCTACTGCATAGCTAAATTCACGATTAATAATTTTACTCAGTAAGGGAAATGAAGCTTCGTGAATATCTGTAGATGTGATGTGCCACCGATCATAAGCATCGCCGCCTTGTTTCCAACCTTTGCAACACCAAGAAGATACACCTTTAGCAGCAAGCACAGAAGCCACACGCTCTGCTTGTAAGTCAGTTCCCTCTTCAATCTTGCCACCGTGGGGAGCGATCGCAACGAGTCCAACATGAGTGCCGTTGTCTGTTAAACGCTCGACAAACTCGCTATTGGCTTCTGCGTATGCATCAGTATATGTCGGGTGAACTACTTGAGAATCTACTGTAGCATTGCATGGGAATGAGACTGCTGCTAAACGTGACCATCCTGTGTCTGTCATGCGGACGATATTGTCTGGGTTCTCTTGAGGCGTTTGCTTAACAGTATAAAGCGCGTATTCATTAGCAGTAAGCCTCACACGAACTTGGTGACCAAGAGCACAACCAATGGTTGCTAGCTTTTGTGGATCAGCAGAACAGTGTTCCTTTGTACCTGAAGCTCTTTTTTGCCCGCTAGCTGTGTATATAGGCATTATTTTCCTCAATATCTCAGTATAATTCCTACAGAGTTTTTTCAAAAATTAAATCATAGTCCTATATTATAAGTAGCTTGTAATGACTAAAACACTCTCAACCTCTCTCTTGATAAAGGTTGCTGGCAACGAAACAGATAGCAGCATATCTATCAGTACTGCTACACTGGAGAATGACCCTAAGAACCACTGATTATGCTAAAGCGTTCTAAGTTCGAGACAACTCAGTCTCAGATTATGCACCGTTCTGAGGAGCTAATTAGTGCAGCCTCAAATCGTTACCGCATTACGGTTCAGGTGGCAAATCGTGCAAAACGTCGGCGTTATGAAGACTTTGAAAATAACGAAGATGCGATGATGAAGCCAGTGTTAAGGGCAATTATCGAAATGTCGGATGAATTGACTCAGCCAGAAATTATTGGGGAAATTTAAAAACAGTACTGAGTTGAGAGTGCTGAGTCACTGAAGTTGGAGCGCGGGAAGCCTCAACTTCAACTTCCCGATAAGTAAAAATGCAGTGTGATAGCACTCTCATTTCAAAATATCGTTCTATGAAAAAGAAAAAACTTCTATCTAGATTAATCCTCTCCAAACTCGGAACTCAGCACTCACCACTAATGCTTGCTTTAATAGTAATGAGTGTGATTGTTTTGGGTTCAAGCGTGGACAAACCAATATATACAAATTTATTTACTATCCAAAGAGCGATCGCTGCGCCAACACCAAGGGTCTACGCTCAAAGAATTACTCCTAGCGATGTTTGGCAGCTAGTATATCAGCAATTACCAGATTTCCCACGGGAAAATAAGTATATCAGCAAAGAAAATGGTAAAGTTGCCGAAAACAACACCTTGGTAAATCGCCTAATTACATATCACATTTATACCAAAGGACGTGCTCCAATTTATCGCTTGGATTGGAAGCTGACTTTAGCTGATTACCTGGGTGCAAACGAAATTATGTATGATACTAGCTATCCAGGGAATGATACGCTACGGAATAATCCTCTGGAAAGTGATCGAGATGCGATCGCACGTCTCACCCGCAACCAGCGAAACGATTTAATACAAGTCTTAGTAAATATATTTAATCCTCCTTCCAAAAATACCTTATCCCCTAACCCCAACACCACACCCAGTCCAACTACATCCACCACCCCACAACCACCCCAACGAGGAGGTGCTGAATTACTTAAGTAATCGCGGAGTTATAAGTTGTAAATCAATAACTCCTGCCCCCTGCCTCCTAACTTTTTATGGAACGCGTTGTCAAAAGCGGATCTGGTTGGCGTATTGGCTGGAATCCCGATGTAGATGAATTTAAAGGTTTAGTGGGTACAGATGATTGGGCAATTGAGTTAACCGAAGCCGAGTTGAATGATTTTTGTCGTCTCTTAGCACAGCTAGCAGATACCATAAAGCAACTCGCAACTGAATTGATGGAAGAGGAAAAAATTGCCTGTGAAGCTGAAAGCGATTTATTATGGATGGAGGTAGAAGGCTATCCTCATGCTTACAGTCTGCGCTTTATCTTAAATACAGGGCGATGTGTAGAAGGTCAGTGGGATGCTTCTGCGGTTCCAGATTTACTGCAAGCTACTGCAATGCTCAAAGTTTTTTAACTTTGTCTCTTGATTATCCTAGCGTTTTGTAATATAATATAGGTTCTTGACCGGGGCGTAGCGCAGCTTGGTAGCGCGCCACTTTGGGGTAGTGGAGGTCGTGGGTTCGAATCCCGCCGCTCCGATTGATGATAAGCCATGCCTGCTAGTCTTTTGAAAAGATTTGCAGGCTTTCTAGTGAGGATATTTCTCGATCGCCTATACCAAACGCTACCAAATTCCTTGCACGAGATCATTACGAAATTACAGCTATCCGTCCAAAGCTTCACTACAACAAATAAAATTATCTGGTGGGTAATCCTGCCCACCCTGTAATGCTGGCAGGGAAATTTTGCTGATCCAAGAACGTTATCGTTTACTCAAGCTGACTGATGAAGGGGAATTGTGCAAAACCTTCCTCGCTGTAGATGAGGGTCAATTTTCTCCAGTTCCTTGTGTAGTGCAACAATTCTTACTGCAAAACGAATCACTTAAAGCCTGTCAGCAAAAAGCACAACAGCTAGAACAATTAGCCAAACATCCGCAAATTTCCACTTTACTGGCATATTTCCAGGAGGATGGATACTTTTATTGGGTGCAGGAGTTTATTGCAGGCACTAATTTGGCTCAGGTGGTTGAGGAAGAAGGCGCTTTTAATGAAACTCAGATTTGGCAACTTTTAGAGGATTTGTTGCCAGTTTTACAGTTTATTAGCGATCGCAACATTATCCACCGCGATATTAAACCCCACAATATCATCCGTAGATCCCCAATTACAAAGAAAGGGGATTTAGTCATAGTCGATTTTACCACTGCAAAAATCGTCACAGAAATTGATTGGCTAACAGATGAAATCAGCCTTGGTAGTCCAGAATATGCGGCACCAGAACAAGCGAGGGGAAAAGCAGTTTTTGCTAGTGACCTTTACAGTCTGGGTGTAACTTGCATTTACCTACTTACCCAGATTCCTCCCTTTGATTTATTTGATATTGCTAATGATTGCTGGGCTTGGCGACAGTATATTACCACCAAAGTAAGCGATGTCTGGCGACAAGACGCAAGGCGTCTACGTCTAGCACTAATCCTCGACAAGTTGCTGCAAAATGCTGTTAGCCGCCGCTTTCAGTCAGCTAATGAAGTTATGCAAGCAATGGGTATGGAATGTAAAACTCAAAATTTTAAATTACCAAATCCTCTGTGGCAATGCTTGCATACTTTAACTGGACATTCCGGTGTATTGAGTAGTGTGAATACCATTGCCATCAGCCCTGACGGTAACACCTTAGCCAGTGGTGGGGATGACAAAAACATTAAATTGTGGAATCTAAATACCAAAAAATTTTTAACTAGCCTATTGGGACATTTCCAACCTGTGACATCAGTCGCCTTCAGTCCAAATGGTCAAATTCTGGCAACTGCTAGCGACGATAAAACTATCAAATTGTGGCAGATTGAGACATTAGAAGAAGTCTGCACCCTCTTGGGACACTCACATATTGTAAAATCAGTAGCTTTTAGTCCTAATGGGCAGATTCTCGCTAGTGGTAGCTGGGATAAGACAATCAAACTTTGGGATGTAAATACTGGCGCAGAAATTTGCACCATAATTGGACACCAATTACAGGTAAATTCAGTGGCGTTTAGTCCCCAAGGACAGATTCTAGCCAGCGCTAGTTATGACAGAACAATTCGCCTGTGGCAAATACCTACATTTGCAGATGATTTGCATAGAGAATTTAAAAACCGCCCATGCTATAGCTTGTTAAGCACCCTTTCGGGTCATGCATGGGCGGTTTTGACAGTCGCTTTTAGTCCCGATGGTCAAATTTTGGCGACAGGTAGTGATGATAACACCATTAAATTGTGGGAGGTAAACACTGGTCAGCTAATCAGCACACTTTTAAGCCATTCCTGGTCTGTGGTGGCTGTGGCTTTTACTGACGATAGCGAAACCCTCCTAAGTGCAAGTTGCGACAAAACAGTTAAGCTCTGGAGGGTAAGCACAGGAGAAGAGATTGTTACTCTCTCTGGTCATGTAGACTCAGTATCTACCATTGCTATAAGCAAAGTTACACAATTGATTGCAAGTGGCAGCAAGGACAAGACTATCAAACTGTGGCAGCTTGTAGAACAGCAGAAGAGCTAATTGTGAATATCAAGCGCTACCTGTGAAGGCAACTTCAGGAAATTTCAATTGAGCTTCTGCCATTGGACGGTTTCTACCTTCCTCTTGCCAGTAGTTAATTACTTCGGTCGCTTTATTAAGCAACTCGACACGATCCAGATCAGCAATCCAATGTTTGGCCTCTAGTTCCTTTTTTAACTCTTCCCAGGCATCATTTCTGGGCCAGAAAAAGTACTTCGTTAAAGGACTTGTGCCTTTACCTACAATTTGATCGACTGCTAGAGCAACGTTCTCGTCTAACCACAAAATTTTCAAAATAAACTTGGTCAATCACACCTCCGGGAATTTCCGGGCATTACTTAATTATGATAGCGATCGCTTATTCTAACGCAATACCTTACCAAATGACTAAACAGTAATTGAGAATGGACTACTATAAAGTCTAGTCAGTGCTAACTAAAGATGTTTATGACTGCCCAGCTGCCCCAATCTCAAACAACATCTGGTTCAGATTTGTATCAGCAAGACTTTTACCTGTGGATTCAAACCACGGCAGAACTGCTAAAACAAGGTCGGCTCACAGAACTGGACTTAGAGAATTTGATTGATGAAATCGAAACAATGGGCAGGAGTGAAAAGAAAGCACTGAGAAGCAATTTGGAAGTGGTGCTAATGCATCTATTAAAGTATAAATATCAGTCCGAGAAGCGCTCTGGTAGTTGGCGAGCAACAATTCGGGAGCATCGCAAACGCCTCAGACAAGCTCTAGAAGAAAGTCCTAGCCTCAAACCCTATTTCTCTGAGGTTTTTGGACTGTGTTATGACGATGCTAGATTGTTGGCAGCCGATGAAACTGAATTGGATGTAGTTATCTTTCCTGAAGAATCTCCTTTCACGCCAGAGCAAGCCCTCGACCCTGATTTTTTACCAGAATCAACATAATTCGTAATTCGTAATTCGTAATTCGTAATTCATATACTGCAAGGGTTTTAGACATTTAAGATCGGTGGCTTATTTTTGCCGTCGTGAACTACCATAAAGTTTAGTCGGCGCTAACTACAGATGCTTATGACTGCCCAACTGCCCCAATCTCAAACAACAGCTGGTTTAGATTTATATGAGCAAGACTTTTATCTGTGGATTCAAACCACAGCAGAACTGCTCAAGCAAAAGAATTTCACACAACTGGACTTAGAGAATCTGATTGAAGAAATCGAAACGATGGGCAGAAGTGAAAAGCGGGCATTGGAAAGCAATCTGGAAGTGTTGCTGATGCATTTGCTCAAATACCAGATTCAAACTGAAAGACGCTCAAAAAGTTGGCAGTATACAATTTTAGAACACCGTAGGCGAGTCCAAAAGGCACTTAAGGAAAGTCCGAGCTTGAAACCTCACTTTGATCAGGTTTTTGACGAAAGCTATCAAACGGCTAGACGACTGACTGTAATTGAAACTGGATTAGCGATCGCTACCTTCCCTGAACAATCTCCCTTTACACTAGAGCAAGTCCTTGACTCTGATTTTTTGCCGGAGTCATGAGCGCATTATGATGATGTAAAACTCTTTTGCTTCCTACCTCATGACTCAACAAACTTCTGTAAAAGCGATCGTTATTTTCGATATTGATGGCGTTGTGCGCGATGTTAGCGGTTCCTATCGCCGAGCGATCGCAGATACCGTAGAATATTTTACTACCCAAGCATATCGTCCAACATCATTAGATATTGACCAACTGAAATCTGAAGGTGTGTGGAATAATGATTGGGAAGCCTCGCAGGAATTAATTTATCGCTACTTTGAAACCCAAGAACAGACCCGCGAACAACTGCAACTAGATTACAATGCGATCGTTGCTTTTTTTCAATCGCGTTACCGAGGCCCAGACCCAAATAATTTTACTGGGTATATCTGTAATGAACCTTTATTATTGCAACCTAGCTATTTAAAGCAACTTACTAAAGGGGGGATTGCTTGGGGATTTTTTAGTGGTGCGACTCGTGCTTCTGCTAACTATGTATTAGAAAAACGCCTGGGTTTGGAATCTCCGGTGTTGATTGCAATGGAAGATGCCCCAGGAAAACCTGACCCCACTGGACTTTTTGCTACAGTTCGTCAGTTAGAAAATGGAATTGAGCAAAAATCAGCGATCGTGTATGTGGGAGATACAGTAGCAGATATGTATACCGTCAAGAAAGCACGGAATCTAGATTATTCTCGTATTTGGATTGGTGTAGGAGTTTTACCGCCCCATGTGCAAGAAACAGCAGCGCGTAGTGATGCCTATGGTGAGACACTAATAGCAGCAGGAGCATCGATAGTTTTGCGTAATGTCCAGGAATTGACCCCAAGACAGATTCAAGAATTGCTAACTTCATCTACCTAATCGAGGTTCTAAGATCAATCAAACTATGGGTGCATGAATGACTGGCCGATAACATTTGCAAGAGGTCTATTTATAAATTTTAAAGTGGCTCAGGTTGGAATTGAACCAACGACCTCAGGCTTATGAGTCCCAAAATAAAGCCAACTATATAAGCATCTCAGCTCCAGGTATCTTATTTCATAGTCAGGTAATAGTCAACACCTGTTTTATAATTTTATGATATTGAGTAATCATTGACACTAATATTTTCATTAGGTAAAGTTGATATAGCTTGTAAGTAATAAATAACTCTTGGGTCAATAAAGTTGACGTGTTGTGGTATCTAAGGAAACTACAGCCACAGAGTTACTTGGGCAGGTTACTAAAACCAAGCATCATTAGGCTCTTATCTCTCTAAGAGTCTGGTTAATTGTCCTGCACTATGGAGTAAAAATTTCTATGGCTAATGTTAGCAGAGAGGCTTTTGATGAGATTCATCTAGGTATGTGGGAGGCGGATGTTAAGAAAATATTTGGTGATCCAGATGATGACAATCATGAAGATTGGGCAAACTATATCCCTACAGTTTTGACATGGGAAAATCCAGATGGCTCTAAAGTACAAGTAACTTTTTCACATAATAAAGTTACTGAAAAAAAATACATAGAAAACTTAGAAATGTTTATGCAGTCAAATACACAACATAAAGAATATGAAGATGTGGATCTTGAGCTAATACTAAGATCAGGAAATTCATTTTTACCAGCACAAAAAATCAAGTGTTCTCTGTTTCGTATTTACTCTGAGCCATCTTCTCCTTACCCAGGTTCTAGTCAATATGAAGCTACGGCTAGAATTGATAACAAAGATATACAGGAGTTAGCAAAAAGAGGTTATCCAATAGATCCTCCAAGTTATGAAAGTTTTCTTCATGAAGGGGTAACTTGGGATGTTTCTGATTTCACAATGTACCAAATTAAGCAAGAAAATAATAACCCGAATAGTGATGGCTGGGACTACCATTTAAAAAAAACGCAAGAGATTAGAACCACTAGCTCATAAAAAAGCTATCACAAGTAATACAACTCAATAAGGTAAGAAATTATTTCCCAGATGCAGTTAGCTATCAAATTAGTGAGCGATCGCATTTGGGAACTTATCATTAGAACTTAGGATGGTGATTTAAATTTCCTATTGTAGAACCATACCCCACCTAAACCTCCTACTATTAATACACCAACTCCAATTAAAATTAACTGTTTTTGTTGTTCAGCTTGTTTAGCAGCATCATTTTGAAACTCAAGGTATCTTATCTGGTTTTGGGTATTTAGCTGCTCATAGTCTCTTTGTCTTCGTCTAAACTCTCTATCCATTAGGGAATCTTGGGCTAAAGCTGGAGGTATTGCAGATGAAGTAATGGATAATAAAGTAGCTATAATGAGGTTGCCGTATTTCATGCTTAAAAACTTTTTAATCAGCTAAATTCAAAGATAAGTATTTCTGATTACCATTGAATAAAACTCTAGGAAATCTTAATCTTAAACGACCTTCCAAGGCTTCAATTCCAACTTTCATGACTATCACGCTGTTGAATAAGCATAGTCATTTTATAGTCAAAAGAGCCTTATACACAAATTCAGCTCCCTAGTACTACTGATGACTAGAAGCTGAAACCCTTATGTAGTCTTACTTTTAAAGTGGCTCAGGTTGGAATTGAACCAACGACCTCAGGCTTATGAGTCCCGCGCTCTAACCAACTGAGCTACTGAGCCATATATCTTCAAGTCATTTACTACTTTAGCATAGAAATTTGCTTAAGGCTAGCCCTTTTGCAATTTTTTCCAGCTTTCATACCTGTTGAGTTAATAGAAAGCAAATGAGGGAGGTAAACTCCCTCAACTAACAAAGCAATGATTTAGTTACAGACAGCCAATAATTACACGCGCTCCGGCAACATAGCTATTGGATTAACGGCACCCTTACCTGATGGGTGGATTTCAAAGTGGGTGTGTGGGCCAGTGCTGTGACCAGTGCTACCCATTAAAGCAATTGTGTCTCCCTGATTTACCTGCTGACCAGCTTGCACCAGAAGTTTGCTGTTATGAGCATAGCGGGTCGTGCTGCCATCAGGATGGCGGATTTGGACAAGGATGCCGTAACCACTTTTATTCCAGCCAGCTTTTTCTATCGTACCCTCAGCTGAGGCGACAACTGGGGTGCCAGTGGAGTTAGCAACGTCAATTCCTTTGTGCATTCTACCCCAGCGCCAGCCATAGCCAGAGGTGAGAGTACCCTTTGCTGGCCAGGTGTAAGCTATGGATGAAGAAGATGGAGGAGGTGTAAGTTCGTCAATCTGCCTGGGCAAATATTGATCCACTGCTGCCAAAGGCGGTAGTACCTGTGGAGAAACTGTCCTTCCCCGCATCTTTCCTAATGAATCAGAGCTATTTACTCTTCCAGAAGGCGTTGTAACCCTTGTTCCAGATGGATTGCTAGAGGGAGTCCATTGACTAGCAGATCCTAGACTGGGCAAGAAATCTGGGTTTACTGGATCGTTAGCCGGGAGAGTAGCACGGAATTGGGACTTAATTGGTTGAGCGCTAAAGTTAGCTCTCATAGGTGTAGGAACTGGAATTTGTATCGCTACACTATTTGGTCGAACTGCGGGGTTAGGTACAGTGAAATTATTGGGGCTAGAAACAGGAGTGAGCATCGCAGCATTATTAGTTTCGGTAGCTGCTGGCACAACTAAGTTCCCAGACTGTTGAGCGCGATATTTCTGCTGTAACCTCTGGATTTCTGCTTGTAAGCCCCGCAAACGGTCATTATTGTTATTGTTTGCCCTTGCTACCCTATTTGCTGGTGTTTTAGGCGGCTGCATTTCGCCAAAAACTTTTGGCACTGGGGTGTCACCACCTACGGCATAGGAGGTAGCAGGGGTGGGAGCTATTTCTAAGTCGGTCGTACTATTTGCCTGAATCTGCTTGTTCGCAATTACCGGTGTAGGGACGGTAATGCTGCTGTTGTCGGCAATAGTTGGTGATTGTGGAGCAGGTAGATACGAGTTGGCACTACCAATGTTCACAGGGTAGCTGGCCAACTTTGGAGTATTACTGGACTCTACGAAAGTAGGCTTAGTAGCTACACTTGCCTCAACTTGAGCGGCAGGAATAATTAGTTTTTGACTAATTTGCAGTTCATTTGGGTTGCTGAGGTTATTTGCCCTAGCTAGTTCTGATACTGAAGTCTTGTATCTGCTGGCGATCGCTGCTAATGTATCTCCAGGCTTAACTTCGTAGGCTATTCGAGTCGAAGACGCGATCAATGTTGGTGTAGCTGGGACAACTACACTCGTCTGTGTCTTCTGTTTTAACCTCGATATCAGGTTTGCTTGGGTTGCATCGTCAGAAGTGTCCGACTGGGCTAATGCAGTCTTCTCAACTACAGTTGTTGGCTGCACCAAAGCTATATCAGCTTGTGATAAATTTTTGGTTTCCCCAGACCGCAACTGTGCCAGACTCTTTCTTAAACGATTCGATTTTTCTTGTAAACGATTCAGTGCGAACTCTTGTTGCGCCTTAAGTTGTGCATTTATTTCACTGTTGGCTGCGCCAGATGTTGCCACTGTTTGTGGTAGGACACTCACCGATGCATCCTCTGTACTGCCCTCAATACCATCAGCACTAGAGTTAGATAGCTTGTTGACTGTTGGAAAACTAGTCTCAGCTAAGGTATTGCTCAATCCCTGTGCTATTTGAGGCTTCAGGTAGGTGGAATTTTTATAAACTGGTGTTGCCTGGGAAAACGTTGCTGATGCAGGAACTGGCAAAGACATTCCATTGGCCGCAACTTGCCATTTAGCTTCAAGCCCAGGCACTTGTGAGACTGCGGTTGGTTCCACGATCACAGGATTTTCCGGCACGCTCGCTGATGAGATTGCTTGGGACTCCAGCTTTGTGGAGGCAAATTTCACCTCAATGTTAGCAGCAGGAATCGTTGAAGTTGCCTTTTGGCTACCTACAGGCACTGCTGCTTGGGCTTGATCGCTTTGTCGAGTCACCAAAAGGCTGGTTGCTCCCATAGAGATTGCCAAGCCAATCATCGCGGCTTTTGTCCGCACCCGGCGGTTAATTTTTGGATTTATCACATTTAGCAGTTCTACCGGGGCATCATCGCTGCTGGGGTTATTGTTCAACACAGCTTTTACTCTCTTTTTCAATGCTCGTTTCAAAGACGACCTCCTATGATCACTAGCGCTTAACTGACCTCGATTTTTCAGTTGGATACTAGTCAATGGTTTAGATCACAACGAACGATAGATCAAGATCACATTCACCAGAGATGCTTACGCAAGATTAACCTGCTTCTCTGATTTAGACAAGTTCACACGTATTAGCAAAACTTAAAGTTTGCTGTGTTTACTTCTCAGAACCACTCCTAACACCACTTAGGACGTTTTACTTTTTACCATTGTCCGCGCCTGTCTTGCGTCAATCGCGGGGACTGGACAAATTATTTGCCAAGTCCATAGTCGCTGCTGAGAATTAAATTGCTGCGACTTCTGTAAAAGTGATGCCCCCTGCTGTAGATATCTTCAAGATATTTCTACCGAATCCGTCTTCTCAACACGAGACTTTACGTTGATTATTCCCTAAAAAACAACCGTATGAACTATCGGTTGCTTTTTAGCTGCTCTCTAGCGTTCATTGAGCCAAAATAGCTCAAATATCAAGCACAACTGGGTTTTAGCCCTTTGGTTCCCCAATTTAGGATGCTTCCAATTCATCAATATTTATCATTCAAATTTGGCAATATCCCAAGTCTTATATACAGATTTCTTATAATAACCTTCCATTGCTTGTAAGTATCTTCCACTACAATTTGCAAATAAACCCATTTTTAGGTATATTGCTTTACACATTCTTACGGTAACTAAGAAAGTTTTTGCCGCCACAAATCATTTGTCTAATAGATACTTGAATATAGCATAAGTAAATATACTTGTGAATATCAAGGTAAACAATTATTGTAAATAGCCTAACTGACGACGGGTTTCAAATAAACCAATTGCCACACTCACTGACAGATTCAAGCTGCGAACTCCAGGTTGGCTCATCGGAATATAAAGGGTAGCATCACAATCTGACAGAATTGTTGGTGGTAAGCCAGTGGTTTCACTACCAAAGAGCAGCCAATCATCGGCTTGAAACTGAAAGCTGGCGTAATTCAACTTTCCACCGACTGTAAAACCTAACCATCTGCCTCCACGCTCCTGATGTAAGGTTTTAAAGGCTTCTAGCGATTCGTGATAGTGTAGTTTTACATAAGGCCAGTAATCTAATCCAGCTCTTTTGAGGTAGCGATCGCTAATTTCAAATCCTAAAGGCCCGACTAAATGTAACTCTGTACCCGTAGCTGCACAAGTACGAGCAATATTACCTGTATTCGGAGGAATTTGCGGGTTAACTAAAACTACCTGAGTCATTGTCCGTATAATTTACGTATTGTATAAAAAAATTATCGCAAATGTAGAATCTACCAAAAGGTAGAGGCTATTCATAGGTTTTGTTAATAATAATAAAATACTGGCTATTGATTAGATTTTTAAAACAAAGTACAAACCCTCCCAGAGCAATGCCTGAGAGGATGTTTGGTTAAAATTAGGAAATATTAAGTTTTATATAGAGAAGGTTAAGTGCTAGTGTCCTTTAGGGTTAGTGGTATCTCCCAGAAAATTTACCATTTGTCTGAAGACAGAGGACGTGGGCAAGAAAGCAAGCTAGAAGTTGCAGTAAGTCTTTCCCCTTTTTACCTCCCGTCCCCCCTACTCCCTACTCCCTACTCCCTACTCCCTACTCCCTACTCCCTACTCCCTACTCCCTACTCCCTACTCCCTACTCCCTACTCCCTGCCTCTTGAGTTAAGCCAGCAGGGACGAACACAATTTGTTTTCGAGTTCGATTTCGCGTTCTTGGGTGGCAACAATAGCTTGAGTGATAACGCGCTGGCTGTCAAAACCAACTGTGTGTAACTGCAACCACTGTTGAGCTTCATTGCCTTCGCGGAGGATTTTCTGCAAAGGGGAAAGGAAACAGCTAAAGCCTCGTTGTTTGGCGATCGCCCAAACATCTTGGTACATTTGAGCAATCCAATCTCTAGCTACAATGCTTCTGCCATCTTGCCAATGCCTCAGTTGAGCATCAAGACTACCAACAGCAGCAGCAGTTTCGTTTTCAGCAGTCAGGGTGACAAGTTCTTCAGGAGAGAAGGTACTTTGAGTTAATGGATCGATGCTGGGATTTTCGATTATTTGCAACAAACGCGCTTCTAATAAGGCAGCAATGGCTAGTAAGGCAATGGGATCTGTGACTAAATCGCAAATTCGCAGTTCTAGCCGATTTAAGTCATAGGGACGGCGATCGCCATTTGGTCGTACTGATGTCCATAAATGCCGCACGTTTTGCATTGTTCCAGCAGCGAGTTGATTTTCCACCCACTGAATATGATCGGCGTGGCTAGCAAATAGGGGCACATGGGTAGGCGTTTGCGGGAAGACTCCCCAACGAGTGGAGTGATAACCAGTAGCTTTGCCATCCAGGAAAGGAGATGAGGCACTGAGGGCAAGAAATAAAGGTGCTTCCATCCGGATCACCCGACACGCCCGCATTAATACTTCCGGGTCGCTGATGCCTATATTAATATGTACGCTAGCGGTGACTACTTTCGTACTGTAAGTATTTTCAATGTAGTCATGATAGGGGTTAGCTGGATCGGAACGGAGAAAGCGATCGCTCCCACCCAAAGACAAAGTACTCCCCGGTATCAGGGTGTAATTGCCCAAGCGATCGAGGTAGTTTCGCAACTCCCGCCGGGGACGCAGCAAAGCACACAATAAATTCTCGTAATCAGGGGATGGTTGGGTTATGTATTCCACGTTGCGGCTGTCTGGCTCCCGCATAAATCCATCCAAAGCTGCAACAATTTTGTCTGAGAGACCGACGATTTCACCTTGAGGCGTGCCAGTGTACATCTCAATCTCAAAGCCTTTTAATAAAACCACCTTGTTCTCCTCGGCTCTCTCTACCTATAAATTGTATCGAATAAGACGAATCTCTGGATCTATCTTTAAGTCAATCAAAGGTTAAGAATCATTTAATTGCCAACTCACGCGAAATCAGGACGACAGATTTATTAGTTGTCCTCCAAAAAATTATTACTATTGAAGTATGCAAAATATCCTAGTATGGGTTAAGGGCGATACAGAATAAAATCAGCAGGTGAATCACTCTTTTGAACAATATTGAGACGTAGAAACTGCGCCCACACTTCATCACTAAGTAAGTTTGAAGCAATTTGAGGATTGTTAATTGCGATCGCGCCCATAACTTTACGCCATCCCTCTTGCAATGGCTCAATAAAAGCTTCTTCAATAGAAACTTGATTCAGCAACGAAAGTGCTGTCTTAAAAATTACTGAATCAGGTTGTATATTCTTGGACTTTAACCCCTGAAGTGCCACACTCAACCATATAGGCAGAAGTTCCAGCCAGTTGTTTTGCTCTATCTTTTGGAGTGCAATGTCTTCCATACATAGCGCACCCCACACACATAAAGACTCTACAGCCAGTTTATAATCGCGGTTTTCTAGAGCATTTTGCCATAATTTTTGAGCCTGATTTTGGAAGCGATTAGCGAGAAATTCATAAGCTTCCTGGACTTGATGGGGAATTGTAACTTTATAAACTGACTCACCTCGTGGTAGGTAATCGCCGCGATAAGATAGCCAGTTATGAGAACCACAAAGATGGATTTCCTGATCAACTATTACTTCTTTAACATGGGAATCTCCCAACCAAAAAACCTGTACAGATGGTAAACCATCAGGTGTTTTTATCGCTCGAAGTTTTTTCTCTACTTCTGGTGGAATTGGTTTATCTTCGTCTTCTTGTTGCCGCGAAATTCCATGTCCAATTAAAATCCAAACTCCGCGATTAGCTAATTTCTGTAACAGAGTTAGAAATGTGTCATTGACAACTGCCTGATTCACCCAAGGAGAATAAATCAAAACCTGACGTTTAGCCGAATTTAAAACTTCTGAAAAAGCTTGGCTAATTTGTCCATTGCGTAACTGTATAGCTTCACCTAGCACTGTAGAATTATCTAGTTTTTGACTGGTTTTTGTGGCAGTTTCTAGCGCCTTTTGGCGAACCTTTTCGAGTCTAGCTTCTATTTCAGCATTTTTTTCCTTGAGAACGACTTCACGTTGAAAATTGATGGTTTCAGTTGACAATTTACATAATGCTTGCAAAGATATTTTGCCTTCAGCGTGTAGCACTTCTAACCAATTTGATGCTGACTCTAAAATTTGCTTTCCATTTCTTATTTGGATGCTCAACTTATCCTCAAGGGAATCAAAGATAACAAAAAACGATATCTTTCTCCAAATTTTTTGAGTCGAAGCTAATACCTTATAGGAAGTGACAATTTTTCCCTCTTCTGGGACATGAAGTGCTAAACCTGAAGCTTGAATACTTTTTTGTATTTCCTCAAGCGGTAACAAAGAAATATCAATAATTGTATGATCAATAGTTATAAAGTCTGCCAAGTCTGGCAAATTTATCACTGTCTCGTTTAAGGATTCAGATTGAAAGGTGATTTTGTCGCTTAAAGGGTCTGTAATAGCATTAAGCTGTACAAGATATGGTGGCTGTGGTACAGAGCCTTTCTCATAGAATAAACGACCTTCAGGAGTGACTGTAATTGGCGATGTTGCTGATAGAGTTTGTAATGTCCGAAGAGTTGCAGTAGTAGTTTGGATAAATATAGAATCAAGCCCAAGTACAGATGCTAATTCATCCTCTGTTGGCGGAGGTTGAAATTCAATAGCAGCGCGGATAATAAATTCTTCGAGTACGTTAAACTGGCGGGGTTCTTTGATATTTACTTCTACAGGAGTTTGACGCAAGCTATAGCGAAATTGACGCGCTGCTAAAACTGATAAACTAAGGCTTTGCGCTTCTATTTCGTCTACCAAATTTTTGAGATTGTCATCAATAGGTTTAGCTGAATAGGCGAGAAACATCAATGAAACCTCCATGTAGACGCACGATGTTTTAAATAAACTTCCGAGATTATGTGCGCGTTTGGTGTCAGGCTCTAAGATACCACATTTGTTTGATGCTATCATTATGGAACCCCGATGCTGGGAAGAAAAAACATCTTCAATTTCTGCTGCTTTGCTTATTTGGAGTAGTATTGCCCACCAACAATAAAATTCCCAACTTATTTAAAAAGTCGGGAATCTAAGGCTTTCAATTTTCACAAATCAAATAGGATTGCTATATTGCCTATATTCTCAATACTAGAAGTGACTTAAAACCTAAGTTTTACGACGAAAAATGTTAGCTTTGGTGATGGCTACTTGAAAATTACAGGCAAATAAGATGCCTTGAGACGCGCTAACCCTGGGATTGCCGATGTCTCTGCTCAATCCGAATCCTATTTTTTACGTAATCAAATTGCTAAAGCTTTTGGAGCTAAAGCTGGCTTTGGGATACCTATAGTAGAGAGAAATATCGTAGCTATCCTTGTCTTTTTCATGTCGGAAATTTGGGAGCAAGATATGGAAATTATTGCAGCAACCGAGGCGATCGTTAGGCGATATGCAAAGTGTGGCACAGGTACTACTTTTAGGAATGAAGATGACCATATCATATAATATAAATCTATTGTTGAGGACACATGGTAGAAGCTATCAAATTTAACAACAATAAAACCACCATAGCCGACTGGCGATTAACTCCCGGCTACTTGCATTCAGGCAGATCAGATTTTGAATCGGCACATATTTTATTAGGTCGTTTCTTAGCAGATAGAAATTCGGAAAATCCGCTTGACCAAAAAGAATTGTTTGCCGCCGATGGCATTTTTGAATGGGGACATGCTTCGCCTTTAGAAAAAGTCATTAATTCACGGTCAGATTTAGAGTTTCTGCTGTTGCACTCTAATTTGTTACGCAATTCTATAACCATCATCGAACCTTGGGAACATGTAGGTGTTAACGCTGCCGGTGAAGATGTTAGAGCCTCGAAAAACATTGCCTACATTGCTCAGAAAGTCGCGGATATGGACTCAGTATTGTTGCCTGTTTGGTCAACTGGAGTCATCGATCCAGAGATAGTGATTCCGGCAATTACTTCTGGTTATGCGGTGGTAGTGGAAGGCGGCGATCCTTCGACTTACGATGCATCCACTTGGACAAGTCCGGCTTGCCCGCGAGAAGATATGTTTGGATTAGTGGAAAAGTTACTGATTTCGCGATCGCCTAGTAGTGCTGCCGCAATCTTTATTTGTGTAGGGCATCAACTGGCTGCTGAATGTCATATCCGACTGATTCGGCGAGCAGTCAAGAAAGTTCTTAGCACGACATCTCTAGAACGTGACAAAGACGGTAGAACTCTCAAATCACTGCAAGAAGTTGCAGAACGCATCCAAGCGATGGGCAAGACACTCCAAATCAAAAAGCGCGATGGACGCATAGTTGCTACTGGCTGGAATGATGAACATTTTGCCGTGACGCGCAACGAATCAAAGGAAGTAGGCGCGAGTGTGTTGTTGCCTTATCAGTCTCCTGATGGCGATGCCTTAAGTATTCCTTGGGAAATTATTCATGCTCATGATGTAACGGCTGATACTCACGAAGGCGTGATTGACACAACGATTCAATACGAGCGTCAAGTATCGATTTCGATGTTCCACTCGGATGAAGTCAACGAAGAAGCGATACTGTTTGCTAATTGGGCTTACCGGATGATACATGATGCCATTGTTCCTTATCGGCACATCATCGCTGGTAGTACTTTGTCATGGTTGATACAACTACCCGATGCTGTAGAAATTCTTTGTTCAACAGCAGAGGAAAATGGTGAAATAGTTACGGAATGTTCGGCTACCTGTATTAATTATAAAGACTTTGAAACTAAGAAAATCCGACGCTCTTTTACTTGTCAATTCCATCCAGAATTGCTGTCAGATTTGCGTGCGATTGGTAACAGTGAAGCTCCATCATATTCTATATTGAAGAATGATGATGGTGTGCGTTTATTTGTACGACTGCTGTATGCAGGAATGCAAGAGTAATGCTATTAGCTTGCGCCACGCGAACGGTGGCGCAGGTACTATTTTTAGGGAGGGAGATGAGCCAGGGTTAGCGCGAGCATTGGGGTATTGAAAATTCTGTTCATTGGACATTAGATGTCACTTTCAATGAGGATGAATGTCGAATTCGTTCTCTGCACAGTCCACAGAATAATTCTAAAGCTACGTCGCATTGCCCTGAATGCCTTAGGGCGAGAATCATCTTTCCGCCGCAGTATTCGCCAAAAGTCACGGCGAGCCGCGATGAATGATCAGTATATGGTTTCTGTTTTGGCGGCGGCTTTCTCTAACTCAACACTCTCATAGAATCGATTTGTCAATAGGGTTTGAGACGCGCTAACCCTGTGTGAACATGGGTGTTTTGCTGGTTGAGAGCCTTAAGGTAATCCAATTCTCAGATTTTTTTGATTTGCAAAGATTAAATTTTAATAATCTTTGCAAATCACGCAAAACGTCAACTAAAGTAATTCGACAACAATAGCAGGCAGGCTTTATGAAATAGGAGTGTTTATATCTACTTCCTCCAAAGATGGTGGCAATTCAGAAGAACTAATACTGCTTGCTGGTGTTGAAAGCTCATCTGCAAATCCATCCCATGAATAATTGCAGATTTTAGTGCGAAGCAGTGTACCAAACGCCAGGTTAATTGCTAGGGCAAAGGAATCGATAAAAATTAGATTCACTAAGCGATCAATCATTAGACCCCCCTTGAGCTAAATTGAGCATCAAGTGATATTTGCTCTAGACTACACATGCCACAATCTCTTTTCCAGAAATGTATGGTATCTAAATACTTCTCGGTTAAAGAAGAAAGAGGGAATGGCATTATGGGTAAGGGCAAGGGCTAATTTGCCTAATAGATAGCCTCAATCTCTTCTAAGTAGTAATGCAAAATTAAATATACATCGTCATTGCGAGTGTAGCGTCTCCACAGGAGTACGCAATCACATAAATATTTTTGCATACCTACTTATACAATTCTTAAAATTGTCATCAAGAGGTTTAGTAGAAGAGGCGAGAAACATCAACGAAACCTCCATGAAGACTTACAATATTTGAAACTTCTGAGTACATACTTCCGACTTGACCTGATTGATGGGTAAATAAATTATGACAACCCACAATTATCAGGAGTTCTTGAGCGCGAGAGAATGCAACATTTACCCGTTCTGGCTTCTTAGCAAATCCCACATCTCCTTTACTGTTGTTGCGAACCATACTTACAATTACAACAGGTCTTTCCATACCTTGAAATCTATCTACTGTACCAGTACGAATTTCTAGCGAAGGGAAAAGTTCAGATTGCAGACGTTCATCGATTTTTCTTAATTGAGCGCCATAAAACGTAATTACGGCAATTTCTTTTTTTGGTTCCCCATTGGCAACTTTAGAAGCCCAAATATTCTCAAACTGCTGACACAGACGTTCAATCGCATCAATTTCTTGAGTATTAAAGTAAGAAGTTCCCTTTCGTTGCTCTAAAAACTGATTCTCAATAGGCGTTTTTACCCAGAGAATGTGGTGAGATTCTTGGATGATTTCACCTGCTAGATGATGTGCACGTTTTGTGTCCGGCTCCAAAATACCAGATTCTAGTTTGCCGTCATAAAACTGGTTGATTGCTCCCATAATAAATGGGTGCATTCGATATTGTGTAGTTAGCATTTGTTTGATGCTTTCATCAGCAGATTCAAACTGACTTTTAAACAGCGATTCTTCTAAGAATTGTAGTTCGTCTCGTGTATTGCCAATTGTTTGAGCAACTTCTTCTAAAGTGCTAGTATCAAGCATAGGTGGTAATTGCCGATGATCGCCTACCATGACTAACTTTTTGCCTTTCAAAGCTGGGATTAGTAACTCTGGAGGAGTACATTTACTCACTTCATCAATGATGACGACATCAAAAGATTTGAATTCTTCCGAAAAACCCCTACTCGCAGCTTGAACACAGGTGATACCGACGACGTTGGCATTATCTAGATATATACGCCTTAAATCGTCGCTATCGCGTTCAGTTGGATTTCTTAGTTTTCCAATCCAATCTTGAACAAAATTCTGATATTTATTGAGATAAACTTCGTCTTTTTGGAGTTGCTGTTGCCAAGACTCAAAATTAGTATTCATACTGCGTAATAACTCTAAATTAAACAAGTCAGCAGCAGAATTTCCTGGTTTAAATTTATCCGGTATTGTTTGCCATTCTGTCAACCACCAGTTTCTTTGCTCTGTTAAGTTTTCTGAGGGTTGTGGTTGTGATTTATGTTCTATTTCGCGGAGATTAATTTGTAATTTCTGAAGCTGCTGTAGAGAAGTTTCAGTTTCTTGTTTTAGTTTTGATAAATGCTCATGCAGAGAATTTCTAATTATCTCCAGCACAGCAAAAGGTTCTAATGATGAAATTAAGGTTTCAAGTTGACTGATGCAACTTCCCCAAGAATGCACTTGCTTTGAGAATTCTTGGGGTTGCTCCCAAATATTTGATTGTGTTGCAAGATATTGTTCAGTTAGAATGCGTAATTGAGCAGGTATATTTTGTTGATTAAGTTCTTGCAAAATATTAATAACTCTTCCAAGTTGCAAATTAGCGTCTTGCTGTGCTTTTTCTACCTCAGCTTGAGTAATAGATATTTGCTGTTGACTAATTTCATTTTTCTGAAGTTCATTTAATAGTTGTTGTAAATTCTGAAGCTGTTGTTCAGTTTCGGTTTTTACTTTTAAAACGCATTGACGTGCATTTATAAGAATAGTATCTAACAATTCTTGTGTAATTTGGGTAAGAGTAGAATCTATGTTATTCCATTCCCATGATGCACCATAGGTTTTTTGCATTCTAATTAAAAAAACCTGGGTATTTTCAACTAGTAATTTTCGCTGTTTTGGGGTGAGTAATTGATAATTGTTAAACTGTTGATAGATTTCTTGCCATCGGGTGCGATCGCAAAGCCCGCCGGAGGTATCGCTTTTAGATAGCACCATTGGAATCTGACTAAAATTTTGTTGTAAAAAATAGCTAAAATTATGCTGTTTACCCCGCCTATCAGTAAAACCTCCTTCTATTTCATAAGCGATCGCTTTTGCCAATAGCTCCCAGTCTGGTAAGTTTATATTATAATTATTTGGGACTATTGTTAGCTTTAATGTATTAGCAAACATCAACAAACCTAGTGGTAAATCTACTAAATTCTCTGTTAATGGTAAACCTGATTGATGACATTCTTTCAAGGTTTGATACAGATGGGAATGTGCTGTAGATTTCCATTCCTTGACTGCTGAGATAATATAATCAATTTCCCGTTGGCGGTTTTGCCATATCTGGATTGTTTGCTGTAGATTTTGCAGTTTGGTAAGATATTGCTGATATTCTGGTTGTAGCTGATTTAATAAGGCGAAATTCTGTTTAACAACCTGTACCTGCGCTGCAACTTCCGACATGATTTCAGTTGCATTTTGAGCATAACTAAAAGCAGTTTTAAACTCAGAAATTTCTGTTGCTACAGTTTCACGCAACCAAGCCGCTAAACCAAAAGCACCAAGCGTCGGCCGCACCAAGCCAAGTTCATCAGTATATTGAGTAGCTTTACGAATATTTGCTAAAAATTCTTCTACTAAACTGTTTCCTTCTGTGTAGGGCTTAAGAAGTGGCAAAAAATTTGTAACTTCTGGAGCTTCCCAATTGATATTTGGTGCAGTATTTAGTATGTTTCCCATACCCGCAATTAGGGATTCAACCTCATTTTGTTTTGCTACAGTTTCATTATAAGATTTCTCTTGATTTTTAAAGTTTTCCTCTACTTTTATCTTATTTTTAGTGAATTTATTTTGTTGCTGATTAAATTCTTCCTCTGCTTGGAAGTAAGCTGTAAATCTTGGTGATGATGCCACTAATTGACTGAAAATTTGAATATTTTCGAGCCGTTTAGTAAGATTATTTTCGCAGTCAGCCGCAGTATTTTCTAGCCATCTGCCAATCACTTGGTCTTCTAAAAATGGCTGTCCTTCTTCCCCAACTTTCTCGGCTCTCCCCTTGCGTACAGCCCGAATTACTGGGTTATGAACTAATCGACTTAGGGCGTTATCTACTGCTAAATTGGCTTGAGATGCAATTAACGTGCGTCCACCGCGAAGGGCAATTTGATAGCAAATCTCGGCAATTACGGTAGTTTTACCAGTACCCGGTGGCCCTTGGATAAGAACAAGATCCTTGGCGGCAAGTACCTTTTCTACTGCTGCTTTTTGACCAGGATTAGCAGAAGATAGTAACAAATCTTGTGGTTGAAGTTCGATAGTTGTTTTGATTTGTCTAGCCTGAGAAGCATCGAACAAAAAGTTTCCCAAATATGGATTTTGGGTGTAACCATTATTCAAATCTTCCAAAGCTTTTTTCTTGCGCTGAATCTGCTGAATGTCACCAACTGCCTCAAAACACAAGAATCCGGTAGCTGGTAATTGATAACGCTCTGCTGCCATATATTCAGCTAAGTCGCGTTCTAGTCTGAGACTGATAATACAACGGTTGGGGTCAACATCTTCAACAGTCCCTAGTTGGCGGCCGCTAATCCAATTTTTTCCGATGGGAGCAGTTTCAAAAAGTTTTAAATCTTCGTTTTTTGTCCGTCTTGCTCGCTCCCAAAAGTTTTCCACGTCGAGGGAATTTTGATAAAAGCCGTCAAGGGTGGCTGAGGCTACATCAATTTCAAAACTGATCCGCCTTTTAAAGTTATAGTTATGACTTACATAACGCACACAAAATTGACGCGCTTTTGCGATTTTTTCTTCAATTTGCAAAAACGCTTTCCAAGCTTTCAGCTGCTCTTCTGTAGGCACATGATCGCCACAAACTGGCGCTGCTGCTATACGTGCCAATATCTTCGGCGGAATGTCGAGATGATGCTGATGATTAGGGAGCAAACGTAAGCGACAAGGTACAGCATAGCTATCGGCGTGTCCCCGTGAGGGCTGTAGCAACTGAGCCGATAGTATTTTTAAACCGCCGCGTCCATCTTTTTGTACAGCCGCTCTAAATCCTAATGTTTTTCTGAGCTTGTCAAGTATTGTGGGTAATTGAAAATCATCGCAGTCTGTTGCTATTGTCAAATCCCAAATTTCTTCTCTTGGCTCTTTCCCCGCACCCTTGCGATGTACATAAAATAGAGAAGGCTTTTTACCTACACATTCATACATTAACTCATTGGCGCGATCGCGTCGCTCTCTAAATTCGGGATATGCTTCTAGGGCAGTTTTACCTTCAAGATGGCGGATAAAACTATCAATTGCTGAAGCTATAAATACATAGCCCCAATCTTCAGAGTTTGTTTTAATTTTCGAGGATTTTACTGTTAGTTTCTTTGCCTCTACACGAATGCGTTCTGCTTCGGATTCTGAGATACTGCTGTTATGGCTTTTGACTGCAATGTTGAGTTGCTGACAAATTGCTAATAGCTTCTTGCTATCCAAATTTAATTCTTTTGCTAGTTCGTAGATTCTGAGTTTGACTTTGTTCATCCAGTACTGCCTTTACACACAAAGTTTTTTTATTTTATAACTTACGCAATAACTCTTTAAACTCTTCTTCTATACGAATATACGAAAGGCTTTGACATTTTGCGTCCGATATGCAAATGCAGTTCGTTTTTCAAAATTTCGTGTAATTCCTATATTTATAACAATCCTGATTCAATATAATGATATTCATTATAAGTGTTTGTACGAATCTGGGGCAGTGTTAGCCCAACCGTCTAGAACGTTTTAGGAATCTAAAAACGCTTTTTGCTATTACCACAAGCATGATTATTATGACACCGTAAAACAAGGCATCTAATAAAAATACTCCAAGATTTATATTCTGGAAATCTTCAACCCCGATTCTTCCCCAGCCGTGTACAGGTGAGCCAGCATTATCGTCATGCAGTATTGGGAATGGGAACCCAGCCGTTAAGGAATTTCCACCCATACACGCATTTAGAGGACATGGTTTACTGAAGCAGAATCGCTCACAACCAGGAGGATTCTGATACCACAGCGATAATATAACGAAGGGAATTCCTAACAATGAACTCAATATTATTGCTGCTATTGCTTCTCTAAATTTGCTCATCTAAAGAACTTCCAAAGAATCAATTAATCAAAAAAACTCAAGCGGCTGCATCAAAGTTTGTACTGCTGATAAATTTCACTGGCGGCGCGATGCAGCAGAGAGTGTCGCCAAACTAGGGATTTCATATCATCAGCATAACCGCCGCCAATGACGCAAGCTACAGGATAACCTCTGCTCATACAGGTACTCAAAACCTGCATTTCCCGGCGAAAAATGCCAGCATCGGTTAAGGCTAATTTTCCTAAGCGATCGCCTATATGAGGGTCAACACCTGCATCATAAAATACTAAATCTGGCTTGACTTCAGATAATAAATCTGCTAAGTAATTCGATAAAGTTTGTAAATAAGCGTCATCCTCCATTCCCACCGGCAAAGGAACATCCAAATCACTGTTTTGTTTAGTACCAGGGAAATTGACTTCGCAGTGCATGGAAAAAGTAAAAACACTATCGTCGTCTTGGAAAATAAAAGCGGTGCCGTCTCCTTGATGTACATCCAAATCTACAATTAGGATTTTTTGGACGAGTCCAATTTTTTGTAAAACGCGGCAAGCGATCGCTAAATCGTTGAAAATACAAAAACCAGATCCATAACTGGGAAAGGCATGATGAGTTCCACCAGCCGTATTACAAGCTAAACCTTGACTTAGTGCCAGTTTAGCAGTGAGTATCGTACCACCTACCGCTACACAAGTGCGATTCACTAATGCTGGACTCCAAGGCAAACCAATGCGACGCTGTGCTTTGGAGTCTAGGGTTCCTTCGCAATAAGCTTTAACATAGTTTGGGGTGTGGACTAACTCTATCAACTCTAGCGGTGGACGTTCGGGGGTATGAAATTGTTCTTTATTAGCTACACTATCAGCTAACAGTAATTCGTAGAGTTGTCGGAACTTAGACATCGGAAAACGATGTCCTTCAGGCAATGGGGCAACGTAATCTGCGTGGTAGATAATTGGCAAGTCCATGTTATTAATTGTGAACCATAGTCTGATGCCAAATACACTTATTTGCGATCGCCCAGCCAAAAACTCATGGTATTACTTTTTTAACCTGCCGATTGGTAAAATAAAAAGTAGTGAGAAAAATAAATTTAACAAAACACAAAATCACAATGGCAGTTGAACGTTGGACAGACGGAATGCTTGATGAGTTAGCTTCAAGTGTGTCCGAGATACGAGATAGTGTAGTTGAAGTCCGAGGTAGTGTAACTGAACTACGAGATAGTCTAACTGAAGTCCGAGATAGTATAGCTGAAGTCCGAGATAGTGTAGATGGCTTGAGAGTGACTGTTCAAGCTTTGTTGCAAGTAGCATCTCAAAGTCAAAGGGATACGGAGTTACTCAAACAACGACAAGTAGAAAATGATCAGAGGTTTAATATCCTCCTCGAAGAAGTACGCTATTTGATTCGAGGTAATCAGGGAGATTCAAATAATTCGTAATTCGTAATTCGTAATTCGTAATTAAGGAAATAGGTTTAAGCTGGTCACAAAGTTGTAAAATTGGTGGTATTTATCTATTGGAAATTTAAACTCCAACTAATTTAATTACCAATTGTTTTAAACCTTTAGATAATTCATTACTTTTGGTAAGATTTTCCACAGAACACTAAAATGGTAGTTCAAAGCGATCGCCTGGTTTCGGCTCAAGTACCCGCGTCGAAAGATTATTTTTCTCTAATAACGAACGAAATTCCTCAGCACTTCCTTTCGTCTGAATAAATTTCATCAGCAATCCCTCAAACGCCACATCTCCACCGGCGGCTGTAGGTAATATTACTTGAGGCTGTAACGACTTTACCACTTCCAAAGCGCTATTTTGTCCTTTAATAATCGACCCAAGCAAAGGCAGCGTTAAGTCAACAAATGGTGTAATCACCACATCAACTGGGGCAGCCTGATTAAGTTGTGGAGAATGATACCCGTGAGGCTCGTAGTATACTGTTAAACCACTCTCCAATTCTTTGAGGAGATAACTATTTTCCACTAAAGTGGGGCCAATGGGAGAGCCGGGAAAAGCTTTGATTTCAACTTGATTATTTAAAGTGAAAGTTTCACCATGAGCCAGAGTTGTTACCTGGGTGTAACCTAACTGCTGTACTACCTTGGCAGCATTGGGAGAAGCTACAACCTTGATGCTGTGATCAAGTAATTTAAGCGTTGGTGGGTGAGTATGGTCTTCTAAACCCTGAGACAGGAGGATCAGATCAATATTATCTGGTATTGGGCGATTTTGCGATCGCGAACCTTTAAACAACCAATCCAAATTGCTGAAAATTAACGAACCAACTAGCCAAGGGTCAATTAGTATACTTTTACTACCGATTTCCAGCAGCCAGGAGTTGCTGTCTAACCAAGTTAAAAACATAAATTTAAATTTTGTGAAGATAACGTCTATCTTCATTATCAATCGTGTCAGCTTTCTTGGTAAGCACTGAGTCCAATACCTACATTCGTCCGCTCAAGTCTACACACGGAGTTCTTTTAATGTCTGATCTCGGTTTTACTCATATTGCACTTGCAGTTACTAATGTCGATGCAAGTATCTCGTTTTATGCAAAGTATGCCCAGATGACAGTCGTACATCGTCGCACTGATCAAACGACTCAAGTAGATGTTGCTTGGATTAGTGACCTAACCAGACCTTTTGTGATTGTCCTAATTAAAGCAGCTAAAGTACAAGGCGCACTGTTACCCCAATCCCATCTAGGTGTAGCTTATCAGAATCGTGAGGAAGTTACTCGCCTGTGCGATGAGGCACGCCAAGAAGGGCTACTGCTGGCTGGGCCAAATGACTGGGAACCGCCCGTTGGTTACTGGGCTTACCTTCAAGACCCAGATGGTCATACGCTAGAGATTTCATCTGGTCAGGAAATTAGTTTTACAGTTAATCAAGCTAGAGACGCAACTAATCGCGTCTCTACAACTTAAATCGTCTTACTTGTTACCAGGAGTACGTCCGCCTTCATCGTTACTGCCACCGTGGGGACGGGAATTGCCAGGGTCACAGCCCTCAGCACCATTACCAATTCCTTGGTTGCAATTGCGACGGGGTTTGACGCCCTCTGTCGAAGTTTCAGTTTGCTCCTCAACTGCAACTTGTTGTGATTCTCCAACGACATATTGCGAGGAGATGTTTGCTACCTCTTCGGTACTAGAAAGGGCTTGGTATAACAAAGCAGACACTTCAGACCTGGTTGCTACCCGTTCAGCACTTAGCATGTTCACATTGGGATAGTTGACGACTATACCGCGTTGTGTCAAGGCAGCAATTAGACTGCGATGTTCACGACGAATAGTAGTCGCATCACTGTAAACAGATAAAATTGTATCCGTGGAACCACTGGTTTGATAATTTAATCCCTGCGCTAATGCTACCAGAATATCAAGGCGAGACAGGCTTTGACTGGGGTTGAAATCCTTGGCAATAACAGCGTTTAAAAAGCCCATTTGATAAACTTCTCTGATGGCATTATAAGCCCAGAATTGAGTTGAGACATCTTTAAAGGCGATCGCTTGGCGAATTTTCCCCTTTGTAAAAGCTTTCCGTAGCATTGCCGCAAATTGGGCACGAGTTACTGGTGCATCTGGGCGGAAAGTCCCATCAGGAAAACCTTCGAGAATTTCCATCGCTGCCAATTCGGTAATAAAATCTTTGGCCCAGTAGTCTGTGGAAACATCAGAAAAACCAACCTGGAGAGCGCGAGACATCCCAACTTGGCGATAATTCATTAGCAGTTGGCTGATATCATAGCTAGAGTTATCGCTAACTTCGGTCACCTGTACCAAGCTGCCAGGAGTAGCTTGCAAAGCCTCTGCTAAGTCGGAACTAAAAACGCTAATGGACGACTGACGCACCACAGCGAATTCACCTTGGGTAAAAGAGAGGGGATAAACGCTGGTTGCTGCAACTGTTGACAATTCCTCTACTTGGAACTGACTAGCTTGGAAGGTTTGGGAACTACTAAGGAAACTAACCCTTTGGTCGCTGCTGGACTGGGTGAAGTAGTCGTAAGTGGTAGTACCTCGATCAATAGTGCCGTTTTGGTCAGCATCAACACCATAAACAGTACGAACAACTTGATATTCTGTAGATTTGGCTGACAAAATCAGGTTAACTGTGGTATTTGCCGACAAACATTCAAATTCGCTGTAGCCAAGAAAGCGGTTTTGAATATCATATAATCGCACGACAATGCGATCGCCAGCTTTTAAGCCCTTAGCAAATTTTGCTTTTTGCTTAATTTTGTACTTGTAATCACCCAAAAACCGCTCTTTTAAATAGCTTTTGCTACGTTTACTCTTGACAGAAACGCGAGCAATCACCTCTGACAAACTACCGGATGGTTCCCAAATGGCAAGGCTAAAACCTGTTTTTTTCGCTTTTGCCTGAGTGCGGCTTTCTGTAGTAACAGTTTGCCGTTGGATAGTGGTGCGATTCCGTATTTTTACTTCGTTGTCAGCTAAAAGTTGTTGCTCAGTGGAATTACTAGGTATTTGTGCGATGGTGGTGGAGAAGCCTAAAGCTGCATAGGCAGAAGCTATTGGCGAGAACATTGCCACAGAGGTTGCAGCAATCACAAATTTGCTTAAATGAGCCGAGTAACTTTGATTGATGTATTTCATCTCACATTTAACCATTCGTCTAAAAACTCAAAGGGATATTTGATATCCCTTGAATTATTAATCCCTTGGCGTGGATGAAACTAACATCTAATTAGTACTGAGTTAGGAATAGCCCCAATACTTTTCGGATCGGCTCTTTAGGCTGGAGAAAAAAGAGGGTTGTTGTTCAGTAATTCTTTCTCTTCCCGCTCAAGAGCAGCTTGCCTCAACAAATAGCTTTTCTGCTTAACCAAAAAGTATTAGCCCCACTTTTCTAGAGTGAGGGCATTGTGGCGAAGGTATTGTTTAAACCAAGGATATTAATCCCTTAATGTCGCTATGATAAACTTCCAAATTGGATCTGCTAGCCACAACTTATTAAAGCTTTTGAATTAATAAACATTCACCTGCTAGTCCAGCGATCGCCTAAAACCACTAGAGTTTTTAGCGCATAAACTCTACTGAGTTTATGAGTGATATTCATACTGAAGGGTGATCGCCTCAGTCCACCTGATCAACTAACATTAAATTCGCGACTTTTACGGAGATTTCAATGGCATTATTTTTTTCGGAATACATTGAGGGCAGCAGCAACAATAAAGCCCTAGAGATTTACAACAGCACTGGTGCAACGATCGATTTAACTGCTGGAAATTATGTGGTTCAGTTTTACTTCAATGGCAGCACCACGGCAGGATTAACCATTCCTTTAACAGGCACGGTGGCAAATGGGGATGTGTTCGTGCTAGCTCAAAGCAGCGCCAGCGCACCAATTTTGGCGCAGGCAGACCAAACAAGCGGTGCGGCCTGGTTTAACGGAGATGATGCGATCGTGCTACGGCAAGGCGGCGCTAGTGGGATGCTCCTTGATTCAATCGGTCAGATTGGCTTTGACCCCGGTACTGAGTGGGGAACTGGTCTAATTAGCACAGCAGACAACACCTTGCGCCGCAACAGTAGTATCACCACTGGCGATAGCAATCCCAACGATGCGTTTGATCCGAGTGTGCAGTGGAACGGCTTTGCTGTTGACACCTTTGGCGGATTAGGAAACCACACCGTTAATCCGGGAACTGGAGCGGGAGCGGGAGTAATCATCGTTCAATCTGGCAACAGTACTGATGTGGATGAGCAGAATGAGACAACTGATACCTACACGATCGCCCTCACGACCACACCTACAGGTGCAGTAAATGTAGCGATCGCCGCAGATGCAGAAACTCAAGTGAGTACGGATGGAATAAACTTCTTTAACTCCGTCACCCTAAGCTTGACAAATGCTACTTCCAGGACGATTACCGTCAGAGCAGTAAATGACTTCGATGCCGAAGGATCTCCTCACACGGGAGTAATTACCCATACGATCACCAGCAGTGCTGATCCGACATACTCCAACACACTTACGCCTATTCCTAACCTCAACGTCAATATCCTTGACAACGATGTTGCTCTCAGAGAGGTTTACGAAATTCAGGGAAGTGGTGCAATCAGTCCTTTCGTCGGGCAGACAGTGGCAATTGAGGCAGTAGTTGTTGGCGACTTTCAGGGTAGCAGTGGGCTGAATGGATTTTTTGTACAGGAAGCAGTTGGAGATGGCAATACTGCAACCTCAGACGGAATATTTATCTTTGCGCCTAACAGTACAGACGTAAGTGTGGGTCAAACCGTGCGGCTGACCGGAACCGTTGGAGAGAGCTTTACTCAAACTCAGATCAGCAATATTAGTGGACTGAGCATCGTGGGTTCAGGCTTAATTGCCCCTACAGTGCTTGATCTACCTGTGACTGCAACAACCGTTCTGGAGCGCTATGAGGGAATGTTAGTCACATTCCCCGAAACCTTGACGGTAACTGAAACCTTTAACCTGGGTCGGTTTGGTGAGGTGTTGCTATCTTCAGAGGGACGGTTGTTTAACCCCACAAACTTCATTGACCCCACCGATATTCCGACTACTGGAACCGAGAACGACGAAAACAACGTTGCTGCGGTGACAGCACAACAAAACGCAAACGACTTGCGTCAGATTCTGCTCGACGATGGCAGCAACACCCAAAATCCCGTAACGGTTCCCTTCTTAAATGACGGCACGCTGCGCGCAGGTAGCACGGTTGCATCTCTTACAGGTGTACTGGGCTTCGGATTTGGCAGCTACCGACTCCAACCCACCGCAACACCCAATTTTATCGATTCTAATCCCCGGACGGCTGCGCCCGATGAGGTGGGCGGCAACGTTAAGGTTGCTAGCTTTAACGTACTGAATTACTTCAATGGCGACGGCTTGGGTGGCGGCTTCCCGACCTCGCGGGGAGCAGACAATGTAGCAGAGTTTGAGCGACAAAGTGCCAAGATTGTCAGCGCAATCTCTGCCCTCGATGCCGATGTGGTGGGTCTGATTGAAATCGAAAATGATGGCGATGGTGCTAATTCTGCGATCGCAGAACTGGTAGATCGGCTGAATACATCTTTGGGTGCAGAAATCTATGACTACATTCGTGATCCTGCTACAGGAGTAGGAACTGACGAGATTAAAGTTGCCTTCATCTACAAGCCAGGAATAGTGACCCCAGTTGGTGCTTCCCTCAGCGATCCTGACACTGTTTACAATCGCCAACCCGTCGCTCAAACCTTTGCCCTGAATTCCAACGGCGAAACCTTTACCCCTGTAATTAACCATTTCAAGTCAAAGGCTGGTACAGGCACAGGGTTAGACGTAGACCAGGGCGATGGACAAGGTGCTTTTAACTTCACGCGGGTTCAGCAGGCAGAAGCCTTGCTTGGCTTTGTTAATGAGCTTAAGACCACCACAGGCGACAGCGATGTATTAGTCCTGGGGGATCTGAATGCTTATGGTGAAGAAGATCCGATTGATGTGTTGCGAAATGGCGGACTATTAGATGAACTCGGCAAATATGTCGAAGACCCCTACTCCTTTATCTTTGATGGGCAGTCTGGACGACTGGATCATGCCCTAAGCACTTCCAGCCTCAGTGCCCAGGTGACGGGAGCAACCGAATGGCATATCAACGCCGACGAACCCAGAATCCTGGATTACAACCAGGAATTTAACCCCCCTGGACTCTATGAGCCAACGCCTTATCGCTCCTCAGATCACGATCCGGTTGTAATCGGTGCCCAATTAGCGAGTAACCTCAGCGTATTTGACGGCGGCACTGGCAAGGATGCACTCACTGGCACTTCTGGTAGAGACATCCTCAACGGTAACAATGAGAACGACACCCTTAGCGGTGGCAATGGCAACGATACCCTCAACGGTGGCAACGGCAACGACATTTTGCTGGGTGGGGTCAGCAACGATAGCCTCAGTGGTGCTAATGGCAATGACCTGCTAAATGGCGGTCAAGGTCAGGATATCCTACTTGGCGGTAATGGTAGCGATCGCTTCGTGTTGGCAGCAGGCGAAGGCTCAGATACGATTCAGGACTTCAATAACGGCACAGATTTAATTGCTCTGTCGGGTGGTCTGATATTCGGTCAACTGTCGATCCAGGGAAATGGCAAAAACACCCTCATCCGCATCACAGAAACAAACGAGCTACTGGCGACCCTAAACGGCGTTCTAGCAAACACAATTACGACGAGCGATTTCATCGCAGCCTAATTTAAAGCATAAAAAAGGGCGGGTAATATCCGCCTTTTTTTTGCAAAACAACATTCGATAAAAGTCCCTTTGCGTAATCCGTAAAACCATCGCCAACACTTAAAAGCTAGGACTCAATCAATATAAGTTTACGAATCTGAGAATTGTTCCCCTGAGAACGGCGTGATAATCCAGCAGTTACTAAAAACTTCCAAGAGCGAGGAGAAAGTATAGACGGATCTATCATTGAAAGAAAACTCTTGATATTTTTTTGCTTCAACGCTACTAAAATCCAATGGAGTTTCAGGTAATTTTTTATATCCTGAAAGACAGGAATCTTGGAGCGATGTTGGTCATCTACCAAGGCGTAAATTTTCTCCTTCATCAAAATATTTGTAGCTAACCGCCGAGAAAAAGAAAACTTTTGATTATACGCACCGGGCCAGATAGTCCGATAAGCAAGACACTGATTCAAGAAAATGGCATCGCCAAACTGGGCAATCCGAATCCACGAATCGATGTCATCACAGTTAGCATCAAGTGTAGAGTCCCAACCACCAGTTTGCAGGAAAGCGTCACGCTGACAAGCTACTTGTACAGGTGTACCAAAAGGTACAACCTCTAAGAGCATACCGTAGTGAATATCGGCTTGGGGGATATAAAAAGCTAAACCAGGGCCAACTTGTGGGGTGCGACTGAGTTCAACTTCATTACTATCCACCTGAGCCGCGACACAAGAGCAGATTACAGCATTTGGACGAAGGGCGATCGCCTTAGTCATCTCTTCTATGCAGTTGGGAGCCAAATAGTCATCATCATCTAAAAACTTAATCCAGTCACCGCTAGCTTTGGCAACTCCAGCATTTACCGTTGCCGCATGACCAAGGTTCACCTCGTTACGATGGTAAACAACGTTGTCCCCTAAGCTTTTGAGATATATTTGGGTATTATCAGATGAACAGTCGTCGGCAACAATCACCTCACACTCAATTGTTTGGTTACGAGCCGAATCAATTGCTCTTTGCAGCAAGTTCAAGCGATTATAGGTAGTGATGACAACGCTAAATTTCATAAATTTCACCCCTGTGGTACAGCATTCTGCAATATAGCTTTGATCTTTAGGCTGTTGTATCGGTAAAATTATCAATCCTAACAAGTAGACTGAAATAGGATTATCGATTTACAATTGATGATTGTGAGTTTTTTAAGTAGACAGAAAGACTATGAACGCTCAAGAGATTATCCGCTCAATTGAAGCAGAACAGATAAAATCGAATCTGCCCGAAATTTACGTGGGCGACACAGTAAAAGTGGGAGTGAAAATCAAGGAAGGCGAAAAATCCCGCGTACAACCCTACGAGGGAGTAGTAATTGCCAGACGCAATGGCGGCATCAACGAAACTATTACAGTCCGTAAGGTTTTTCAAGGTGTAGGCGTAGAGCGGGTGTTTTTATTGCATTCTCCCCGGATTGACAGTATCAAGGTATTACGTCGCGGTAAAGTCCGCCGTGCTAAGTTGTATTATCTCCGCGATCGCGTCGGTAAGGCAACCCGAATTAAGCAACGGTTTGACCGCCCTTTGTAGATTCGTCGTTCAAAAGTATGGGAGAAATCTCAAGCCTCAAGCGGCATCTGCCGCTAGACTTGTTCTCTAAACAAAATTGAGGTATGATAGAAATCGCATATTGCGTTAAACTGAAATTTAGTTCAGCGCAATAACTAAATCAAAAACAGCTTGTGCGCTCTTAGTTCAGTTGGTAGAACGCAGGTCTCCAAAACCTGATGTCGGGGGTTCAAGTCCTCCAGGGCGCGCTCAAGAGCAAAAAACAAAGCCCGAAATAATTACGCAGCTGCTAATATAGCAGTTAGCGCTAATAATTTCGGGTAAACTTATTGTATTTGCAGTTGTTTTGCTTGAGTAAGTGAAATAGAGTCGAAGCTGCAAACCTGAATGAATTTTGGATTTTGGATTGAGAAGAAATTTAAAATCGACAAACCAAAATCTAAAATTAAACGCCTTTGCCTTAAGGCATAAGGTAAATCTAAAATCCAAAATCCAAAATCCAAAATTGAGTTATAAACGGGGGGTAAACGGCCGTGGCCAAAAAAAGTGAAGCAGAATTGCCAGAAACCACAAATGGATTTAGCTTCGGCAACTTCATACAGGGAACCAAAGAAGAACTTGACAAAGTAGTTTGGCCCAGTCGGAAGCAGATAGTGAGCGAATCCGCCGCTGTGTTGTTAATGGTGGCACTTTCCGCATCTTTGATATACTTGGTCGATGGATTGTTTGCTTGGGCAGCAAAACAGGTATTCTGATGACTTTTGCAACAGATGAACCACGCAACTCAATGTTGCAGTCGGAGGAAGCAGCAGAAACAGCAGAAGCAGCGTCAAAAGAAGCACGCTGGTATGCAGTGCAAGTAGCCTCAGGCTGTGAAAAGCGTGTAAAAACTAACTTAGAGCAACGCATTCAAACTTTTGATGTAGCTGACAAAATTATCCAGGTAGAAATTCCACAGACGCCATCGGTAAAAATCCGCAAAGATGGCAGTCGCCAGCATACAGAAGAAAAGGTTTTCCCTGGCTATGTGCTGGTACGGATGATGATGGATGATGATACTTGGCAGGTGGTACGAAACACCTCCCATGTAATTAATTTTGTTGGTTCAGAACAAAAACGTGGTAGCAGCAGTAAGGGTCGAGGTCATGTGCACCCCATACCACTGAGTTCTTCAGAAGTCGAACGAATATTCAAACAAACCAGCGAACAGGAGCCGGTTCTCAAAATTGACATGGCTACTGGTGATAAGATCATGGTGCTTTCTGGTCCATTTAAAGACTTTGAAGGCGAAGTGATTGAAGTCTCTCCAGAACGGAGTAAGCTCAAAGCCTTGCTCTCAATTTTCGGCAGGGATACACCAGTAGAATTGGAATTTAATCAGGTAGAGAAACAGAGCTAAATACAAATGGCGAAGAAAATAGTAGCGGTCATCAAACTGGCCCTGAATGCTGGAAAAGCCAATCCAGCACCGCCAGTGGGCCCCGCATTGGGTCAACACGGCGTCAATATCATGATGTTCTGCAAAGAGTACAACGCCAAAACAGCAGATCAAGCTGGAATGGTGATACCTGTAGAAATTTCGGTTTTTGAAGACCGGAGTTTTACATTCATACTCAAGACGCCACCAGCATCAGAACTGATTCGCAAGGCGGCGAAAATCGAACGAGGATCGAACGAACCTAACAAAAAGAAGGTTGGGTCAATTACCAAAGCACAATTGCAAGAAATAGCCCAAACGAAACTGCCCGATCTCAATGCTAACGACATAGACGCGGCAATGAAGATTGTGGGAGGAACAGCTAAGAATATGGGTGTAACAATCACAGATTAGTCAAGAGTCCAGGATAATTACTTGGCACTCTTTACTCAGCACTCATAACTCAGTACTCATAACTAAAAAATTATCGGGGGAGAGGCGAAGCTTCGGAATTACCCCAGGAGAAAAAAATGCCAAAAATATCGCGTCGTTTGCAGACGCTGCAAGCAAAAGTAGAAGACAAGGACTATCAACCCCTAGAGGCTTTAGCCCTTCTGAAAGACACAGCAACAGCTAAATTTGCCGAAGCCGCTGAAGCCCATATCCGATTGGGAATTGACCCCAAGTATACAGACCAACAGTTACGGACAACGGTAGCACTGCCCAAAGGTACAGGACAAATCGTTCGGGTGGCGGTGATAGCTAGAGGCGAAAAAGTAAACGAAGCAAGCAACGCTGGTGCTGATATAGTAGGTTCAGAAGAACTGATTGACGAAATCCAGAAAGGTAGGATGGATTTTGACAAGCTGATTGCCACACCCGATGTGATGCCACAGGTGGCAAAGCTGGGTAAGTTGCTTGGGCCGCGTGGTTTGATGCCATCGCCCAAGGGTGGAACCGTGACATTTGATTTAGCAGGTGCGATCGCAGAATTCAAAGCTGGTAAATTAGAGTTTCGAGCTGATCGAACTGGTATTGTCCATGTTATGTTTGGTAAGGCAACCTTCTCGCCTGAAGATTTGTTAGTCAACCTGAAGGCATTGCAGGAGACAATTGATCGTAACCGTCCTTCAGGAGCTAAAGGTCGTTATTGGCGCACATTTTATATCGCTGCCACAATGGGGCCATCGATTAAAGTTGATGTCAGCGCCCTACGAGATTTGAAACTGAGCGAAGCAGCGTAAAAGCCAGTAGGGATTAGGGAATAAAATAATTACCTTAGTCCCCCTGAGAAATTGAATAAGCAAAGCCGGAGACAGCAGGTGCTAATAGCTTAAATATCCTGCCGAGGTGAAAATTCTAATTGTCAAAATTACCATGCGTAAAAGTGTGATAACTATGGCATCAAGAGTTTTACTACCCAACCCCGGCTAAATCAGCTGGGGTTTGTTGTTTTGATTCAGGTTTAGAAAAAACGCACAAGTAGGGAAATCGCCTATTTTTTAAGGAGGTGAGACTGGAATGGGTAGAACACTAGAAAATAAAAAAGAGATAGTAGCTGATCTCAAAGAAACTTTGAGTGAGTCAACTTTGGCACTGGTAATAGAGTATCAGGGGCTAACCGTTGCAGAAATTACTGACTTGCGGCGGCGGCTGCGTCCGAGTGGCACTGTTTGTAAGGTGACTAAAAATACTCTGATGGGTATTGCCATTGAAGGTGATAAAAAATGGCAACCCATGTCGGAATTACTCAAGGGTTCTTCAGCCTTTTTGCTGGTTAAAGAAGATTTTTCATCGGCAATTAAGGCATATCAAGACTTCCAGAAAGCTACCAAGAAGACAGAACTTCGTGGTGGTGTCATGGAAGGTCGCTTGCTCAAAGAACCGGATGTTAAGGCTTTGGGAGACTTGCCATCCAAGGAACAACTCATAGCGCAAATTGCTGGAGCTATCAATGCTTTGGCTACCAAGATTGCTGTGGGTATTAACGAAGTTCCTGGTTCACTGGCTCGTGCTTTCCAGGCTGTGGCCGACCAAAAGCAAGATGGCAGCACTGAAACTGTTGCTGTACAAGATAGTGGCGCTGAAACTGTTGCTGTACAAGATGGCAGCGCTGAAACTGTTGCTGTACAAGATGGCAGCGCTGAAACTGTTGCTGTACAAGATGGCAGCGCTGAAACTGTTGCTGTACAAGATGGCAGCGCTGAAACTGTTGCTGTACAAGATGGCAGCGCTGAAACTGTTGCTGTACAAGATGGCAGCGCTGAAACTGTTGCTGTACAAGATGGCAGCGCTGAAACTGTTGCTGTACAAGATGGCAGCGCTGAAACTGTTGCTGTACAAGATGGCAGCACCGAAACCGCTACTGAATAGACTTAGCGGTTCATCAGTCAAGAGTCAAAAGTCTATAGTTAAAGACCAATGACCTATGACAAATAAATAATCAAAATTACAGGAGTTATATCAATGTCTACTGCAACCGATCAAATTTTAGAACAACTAAAAGCTCTGTCTTTACTGGAAGCAGCTGAATTAGTTAAGCAAATTGAAGAAGCCTTTGGCGTGAGTGCTGCTGCACCAGCTGGCGGTATGATGATGATGGCTCCTGGTGCTGCTGCTCCTGCTGAGGAAGCAGTTGAGCAAACCGAGTTTGATGTGATTCTAGAATCAGTTCAAGCTGATAAGAAGATTGCTGTGCTGAAAATTGTACGGGAATTGACTGGTCTTGGTCTCAAAGAAGCAAAAGACTTGGTGGAAGCTGCACCCAAGGCAGTTAAGGAAGGTATTGCTAAGGATGCTGCTGAAGATGCTAAAAAGCGGATCGAAGAAGCTGGCGGTAAGGTGACTGTGAAGTAGTCACAATTACATTAGTAGTTGTTTTATTAAAGAGCCTAAGTCAGGCTCTTTTTTTTATATCAAATCAGTTGCCTTTTAAGCTTTCCCTTAAAACTAAAGGTGCAATCCAGCTACGCTAATCTCCTCAAGCTACTGGACAAATATATACTATAAGTGTAATATAAAAAATACTATTAACTACAAGTACTACAAAAATTCGATGAGCCGCAGATTATTCTTAAACTTAAATAGTGCAGTGCATTGCTGGGTTTCAGGCAGAGCAATTGTGCTGTTTGGTTTTGAGGGAACATATAGTTTTTTAGACAGTAAATCTGTTGACGAAAGCATTTTGACAGGGTTAGCGCTTTGGCTGAATCCAGAGCAATTAATCCAGAGCGGGAGGTGTAGAGCGATCGCAACACCGATATAGTGGAAAAAGTATCAACTTCAACTGCTTGACCCCCGCTCCTGAGAACCAGAGGTGGGAGTTATTTTTAAGGAGTTTTTTTAGATGCAAGCTCAACCACCAAGTCTGCAACCACATATACTACAAAATTCGGTAGTAGTGTTTTCCAAGAACTACTTACCACTAGCACGCGTCAACATCAAACGAGCAATAGTACTGTTAATTACGGGTCAGGCAGAATCTTTAAATTTTGGCACTACAAAGCATTGGGAAGTCCGTTCTCCTAGTATCGTACTACAAGTGCCTGAACATATCCGCTTGACGGTGGGTAATCCAGAACGGCACTGGAAAGTACCTCCAGTGAATCGACGTGAAGTTTTGAAACGAGATAATCATACCTGCCAATACTGCGGCAGCACCAAGCGTCTAACCCTTGACCATGTAATTCCCCGTTCCAAAGGTGGACAGCACCGTTGGGATAACGTAGTGACTGCGTGCGAGAAGTGCAACTCAACTAAAGGCGATCGCCTAGTTCATGAAGCTGGAATGGTACTTAAAACTAAGCCTAAATCCCCAATTCACCCAGCAGTTGCATTTGCAGAACAATTTTGGAATGCACAACGCCTTACTGAAACAGTGCTGAATGCTGAGTAAAAAAAGCAATAATTCTTAATTTCACAACTGATTTTAGGATTACTGTATAATGCAAAATTTTCTCAAATCAACAAAAGGTAAACAGCAAGGAAATTACAAACCTGGCAATAAGCTGAGGCAAGGTACACTGAAATAAGCGATCGCAACGGCATTAATCCCAGTCGAATTAATCAAGCATAGGCATTGTAGTTACTAGGATTCGACCGTCGTGCTTTGACGATGTTGATTGATGTCAGATCGCTTTCTATCAAACGGAAATCTGCTTTTCTCAGATTCATTGCCATCACTAATATGAGAAAAAATAGGTACATCTTCATCACTACTGCTCGTAATATTCATAAGATACTGCTTAGTTGTAGTGAATATGGTGGTGAACGTAGCGAACAGGTTAACTATTAGAAACCCAGTCCCCAATCACCTTCACACTTTCCGCATATTGTTACTAATGGGGTCAAAACCTCTAGAAAAGCGAGTGCTTTCATCGTAGTAAGCACCAGTCAGATTTGCTCCATATAACTTGGCATAGTTAAGTTTAGCTCCCCGCAGATTCGCTTCATTCAGGTTAACACCGCTCAAATTCGCTCTAGTCAAGTTCGCTTTGGCTAAGTTAGCTCTACTCAAATCTGCTCCCCAGAGTTTAGCTTTAGCTAGGTTAGCTTCACTCAGGTCAGATCCCCATAAATTGATTCCAGGCAAATAGGCTCCAATCAGCTTGTCCCTACTTAAGTTGACTGCTGGAAAATATCTTTCCCCTGCGGCAAAACGCCGTTTCAATTCATCAGCATTCATGTGTCGCGTTGACCTTCTTCAGCAATACAGAAGTTATTTGTTCCCATTCCTGATTTAGCTCTCCTGCAAACTCTAGCTGACCACTGCGTTGATACCAATAATGGGCATTGCTCAAATCTCCTTCTTTGCGGTGTAGGTAAGCATGAACCCTGGCACTGTCGGCATCGCTGGCATTTTGAACTATTTCATGAGCTTTGCTCCAATCACCTTTCTTGTCATACCACATTGCTTGCAGCGCTTTTGGCAATATCTGAGGACATGGGCGCTGTTTTCCGATCAATCGCAGGAATTCCTCTGTATTCACGATCGCCACCCAACAAGAATCAAACTTCTATCTCTAAGATACTCCTTAGTTTGGACATTGGGCATTCCTTGTCCCCCAGTCCCCACTGCCTAAGCCTTTTCATATCTGCTTGACTGGAATCAACTCAAACTCGAAAGTTCCTATCAAACGGTCATCAATATATACCTCTATTTTATGCTTGCCAACCGGATCGCCAGGAGCGATCGTCCAAAAATTCTCAATCACACCGTTTTGAGGCGACTCTGTGCGCCGCGTCACAGATGTAGTGCCGTCTGCTGATATTGAAAAATCTTCCCCGTTAGCTGTACCCCAAGTTTCTGGAGGTTTTGGTAAACGCAAAACTTCGCGCCATTTCACTTCACTTTGGTAGTCTTTGAGTTTAATCCGCCATCCGTAGGCGTTTCCTTCCTGAAGTGGCACTCTTGTTGTCTGGAAAATGGTAATATTACCTTTAGAGTCAACTCTTTTCAACCCGAACTCAGCGTTAATGACAGTAATCTGTTTCGCATTCGTTGGCGCAGGAGACGATATGATATTTTCTACCAAAACAGAAGTACCATTCATCGGCTCAGAAGCTATGACCCCAGATATTAGCCAAGAAGAAACTAGCACAGCAATAGTAGCCCAAATTCTCATTAGTATGGTTTTCCTGTCAGACTTTCGGTAGTTATTCAACTAATCCGATCTGTTTTCCGGGTCACTGACATTTTTAACTTTATCTTGAATTTTTCTACAATTATCTTTTCCTATGCGAGGAAAATCCTTCGATTTGTAACAAGTTTTGATTAAAAATATCTGATCAGATTAGAGATTAACTCTTGTTATAAGCATCGATTTTACCGCACACTTGCATATTTGCATACTCAATAATTAAAGCGATCGCACCAGCTAAAATTAGTTAATCTGGATTAAAGCACCAAATCCAGAGCAAGATTTAGTCCTTTAACCCTATTTGTATTGTTATTCCTTGATAATTGGTTTAGTCTCTATTGAATTTCCTCAAAATTCTCAATTGTGAGATATAGTTCTTCATCAGCTATCTGACTACTGTAATCGATATCGATTTGGGTTGGATAGCCAAGGCTAGGAGCATAACGTACACTCAAGCTGGACGCTTGACGGGCAATAGCGTCCTGAATCAGGTTAAAAAGCTTGGGAATTGTACTGTATTTTTGGAAGTATTGTGGATCAACTGGTTGACCGGTAGCCACAGAAGTGATAGAAGTTGTTTGACCGTTACGTACTTCAATAACTACTGGCCCTCTAGCATCTGGTATACAAAAGCAACCGTTGCTAAAGGTATAGCGATAGTTGGAAATATTTTGCTGATTCCACAAATTGCGATTAAATTTTAATCGTCTGGAATTCAAATTATTATTTTCTGGCGACTGTGCTATCTCTATGGAAGATTGGGACATTACTGGTAGATTCAGACTTACAGATAGCAGCAAACTGGCACTGATAATGATAGGTAAACGCATTTCAATCCATTATAATTTCAAAACCCTTAAATATATTAATGGATTTACTTATTTAAATAAACTTTATCTTTTGGTTAAACTCACTTAATGGATAGATGAAGGCGAATAGCAAAATCCTCAGAGCATTTCCTAGAATAAAAGATGCGATCGCTTGATCCAAACAAACCTCATCAGCACCACCCAATATTTGTAGGGTAAATTATTTGGATCAACACCCTGAGATTGTAAATAAGCAATCAATCGTTCTTTTTGTTGACGTTCTTGTGCAATTTGTTCCACAGCCCAAGGTAACAAATTACCAGCCGTATCCCACCAACGCAACCAATAACCACTTCTGGCTTCTTTTGTACCTTGCCAAGTTCCCAAAAACAAACTCATTAATTCAACCCAATGACAACCATTTTCGTCGGGTTGCTTTAACTCATAGCGTTCATTTTCTAGTTGATAAAATTCTAACAAACCGCCATCTGGGTTAAAAATTATGTAGATAGGAATCTGCAAAATCTGCTCATAGAAAAACCATTTTCCTGGCGGATAAGTTCGCTTTA
>NZ_WBKM01000118.1:0-10000 GCF_015714725.1 Nostoc sp. WHI | reverse complement strand
CTCTTGACAATGAAGCTTATCCCCCACTGTCTCACTGGCAATGTGTGCTCTGGGTATTCAGAGTTTGTCTCGATTTGGTACCGGTCTCCCAGCCCGCACCGAAACAGTGCTTTACCCCCCAGATATAATCATTACCGCTGCGCCTAAACACATTTCGGGGAGAACCAGCTAGCTCCTGGTTCGATTGGCATTTCACCCCTAACCACAACTCATCCGCTGATTTTTCAACATCAGTCGGTGCGGACCTCCACTTGGTGTTACCCAAGCTTCATCCTGGCCATGGTTAGATCACCAGGGTTCGGGTCTATAAACACTGATTAGCGCCCTTTTCAGACTCGGTTTCCCTTTGGCTCCAGCATTCTCGCTTTAACCTACCAGTGCCTATAAGTCGCCGGCTCATTCTTCAACAGGCACGCGGTCAGACGTTGAATCGTCCTCCCACTGCTTGTAAGCTAACGGTTTCATGTTCTATTTCACTCCCCTTCCGGGGTTCTTTTCACCTTTCCCTCGCGGTACTGGTTCACTATCGGTCACACAGTAGTATTTAGCCTTACGAGGTGGTCCTCGCTGATTCACATGGGATTCCTCGTGCCCCATGCTACTCGGGATTCAGCTACTATCCTTTAACTTTCGACTACAGGACTTTCACCTTCTTTGGTGCAGTATTTAGCTGCTTCGTCTAGCCTCCAGATTCGATATCGCTGTCCCACTACCCCAATAGATAAATCTTTTGGTTTAGGCTCTTCCCCTTTCGCTCACCACTACTTAGGGAATCTCTGTTTTGATTTCTCTTCCTCCAGCTACTAAGATGTTTCAATTCGCTGGGTTGGCTCTCTCCTGCCTATATATTCAGCAGGTAGTATATAGGGTTGCCCCATTCGGAAATCTCCGGCTCTTCGTTTGCTTCCAACTCCCCGGAGCATATCGTCGGTAACCACGTCCTTCATCGCCTCTGTGTGCCTAGGTATCCACCGTTAGCCCTTATTAGCTTGACCACTCAAACATTTGGTGTTACATTTGCATTCACTCAACATCCATAAAAGAATGTCTGTGTCTGCCTGCTAATTTCGCGTTACTATGCAGTTTTCAAGGTTCTGGCTGAGATTTCACTCAGCAGTCTGGCATCTAAGCCATGTTGCTGATTTCTCTTACTTTCATTTTGGCAATCGCCACAGGTGGAGGTTAGCGGACTCGAACCGCTGACATCCTGCTTGCAAAGCAGGCGCTCTACCAACTGAGCTAAACCCCCAGACAGAATTTTGGATTTTGAATTTTCGATTTTAGATTGAAATAAAACTCAATCCAAAATCTAAAATCGGCAATCTCAAATTCTTCAGGTGGGCCATCCTGGACTCGAACCAGGGACCTCACCCTTATCAGGGGTGCGCTCTAACCACCTGAGCTAATAGCCCATATCGAACCAAATCATAGTTTGAAAGCTTTCAACAATTGCAAATGTCTGCGACCGACCTAGGTTTGACCATCTCAGTATCTATTTAACTGTGTGCTTTTCGATTTCTGAGGGGTGTAGGTCTCCCTAAAAAGGAGGTGATCCAGCCACACCTTCCGGTACGGCTACCTTGTTACGACTTCACCCCAGTCACCAGTCCTGCCTTAGGCATCCTCCCCCCCGAAAGGTTGGAGTAATGACTTCGGGCACTACCAGCTTCCATGGTGTGACGGGCGGTGTGTACAAGGCCCGGGAACGAATTCACTGCAGTATGCTGACCTGCAATTACTAGCGATTCCTCCTTCACGCAGGCGAGTTGCAGCCTGCGATCTGAACTGAGCTCCGGTTTACGGGATTAGCTTGCATTCGCATGCTTGCTGCCCTCTGTCCGGAGCATTGTAGTACGTGTGTAGCCCAAGGCGTAAGGGGCATGCTGACTTGACGTCATCCCCACCTTCCTCCGGTTTGTCACCGGCAGTCTCTCTAGAGTGCCCAACTTAATGCTGGCAACTAAAAACGAGGGTTGCGCTCGTTGCGGGACTTAACCCAACATCTCACGACACGAGCTGACGACAGCCATGCACCACCTGTGTTCGCGCTCCCGAAGGCACTCTCCCCTTTCAAGGAGATTCGCGACATGTCAAGCCTTGGTAAGGTTCTTCGCGTTGCATCGAATTAAACCACATACTCCACCGCTTGTGCGGGCCCCCGTCAATTCCTTTGAGTTTCACACTTGCGTGCGTACTCCCCAGGCGGGATACTTAACGCGTTAGCTACGGCACGGCTCGGGTCGATACAAGCCACGCCTAGTATCCATCGTTTACGGCTAGGACTACTGGGGTATCTAATCCCATTCGCTCCCCTAGCTTTCGTCCCTCAGTGTCAGTTGCGGCCTAGCAGAGCGCCTTCGCCACCGGTGTTCTTCCTGATCTCTACGCATTTCACCGCTACACCAGGAATTCCCTCTGCCCCGAACGCACTCTAGCCTTGTAGTTTCCACTGCTTTTATCTAGTTGAGCTAGACGCTTTAACAGCAGACTTACATAGCCACCTGCGGACGCTTTACGCCCAATCATTCCGGATAACGCTTGCATCCTCCGTATTACCGCGGCTGCTGGCACGGAGTTAGCCGATGCTTATTCCTCAGGTACCGTCATTGTGTTCTTCCCTGAGAAAAGAGGTTTACGACCCAAGAGCCTTCCTCCCTCACGCGGTATTGCTCCGTCAGGCTTTCGCCCATTGCGGAAAATTCCCCACTGCTGCCTCCCGTAGGAGTCTGGGCCGTGTCTCAGTCCCAGTGTGGCTGATCATCCTCTCAGACCAGCTACTGATCGTCGCCTTGGTAGTCTCTTACACTGCCAACTAGCTAATCAGACGCGAGCTCATCTTCAGGCAGTTAACCTTTCACCTCTCGGCACATCCGGTATTAGCCACCGTTTCCAGTGGTTGTCCCAGACCTGAAGGCAGATTCTCACGCGTTACTCACCCGTCCGCCACTAAATCCGAAGATTTCGTTCGACTTGCATGTGTTAAGCATACCGCCAGCGTTCATCCTGAGCCAGGATCAAACTCTCCGTTTTGGTTTGTTTGTAGCTCAATAGCTGCTCTTTTTTAACTTCAGCTTAGTTATCTTTAATTTGCTTGACGCAAATCACTTGCTGTATAATCGCTTTCAAACTATAATATTTTCAAGGTTCGGTGTTCCTCCAGCGTCGCTTTGTTTCGCTTCGCTTCAGGCACTTATTCAATATAACGAACCTCCTTTATCTTGTCAACTATTTTTCCAAAATATTTTTTGGACTCTTTTATTGTCCCTTGAAAGCCTTAAAGAATAAGGGTTTTAAGCTATAGTATTCCTGGAAGTCGAGAAGGAAACAATAAAATTGTGAGGAATTCTGGTGTTTTACCACCTTGGCTAGTTTTAGATCCACTGTTGCGTGGCTGGTTGTTGGAGGATATAGGACGAGGCGATCGCACAACAAATACGCTACTAGTAGAAGATGTGACATTAGGCTCGGCTAAATGGATAGCTAAAGCTACTGGGATAATTGCTGGCTTACCAGTTGCAGCTAGAGTGTTTCAGATTTTGAATGAAAAAGTTAGCTTTGTAATGGTTATGCCTGAAGGTGCATGGTGCGAGCCGGGACAGATAGTAGCTGAAATTCATGGTTCGCTCGATGCGCTGCTGATGGGGGAACGGGTTGCTCTGAACTTAGCTATGCGACTGAGTGGAATTGCAACGCTAACTAATATATATGTGGAGCAAATTGCTGATTTACCTGCTCAGTTGGTGGACACTCGCAAAACTACACCAGGACTAAGACTGTTAGAAAAGTACGCGACTGCTGTAGGCGGGGCAATTAATCACCGCATGGGGCTGGATGATGCGGTGATGATTAAGGACAATCACATTGTGGCGGCTGGAGGAATTGGAGAAGCAGTTACCTGTATTCGTTCTCAGGTATCTTATCCCTTGACAATAGAGGTAGAGACGGAAAATTTAGAGCAGGTGAAAGAAGCTTTGCAGCACAAGGCTGACATTATTATGCTGGACAATATGCCTTTGGAGATGATGTGTGAGGCAGTACAGTTGATTCGCCAGCAGGATAGTCGGGTGAAAATTGAGGCTTCGGGGAATGTTACTTTGGACACGATTCGTGGTGTAGCAGAGACGGGTGTTGATTATATTTCTAGCAGTGCGCCAATTACTCAGTCAAAGTGGTTAGATTTGAGTATGAAGATTTTATTTAAGTAATGAGGTTCATTATCCCACTGCAAAGTCGTTCTAATATGGCATTTTTTAAGGATAAAAACCCAAAACAATAGACCTCTTGCAAAAAAAAATTGTGATATAGTTAAGGGTTAAAATTTTTGAAAATCTAACAACTATATGAAGTTCAATGTAGCAATAGTAGTCAGTTCGTAGTTATAAAGACCAGCAATTATCCCTCTTTTGTCACTTTCCGAAAACATTTGCCTTTTCTAAATTCTAGAGCTTTTGTATAGTAAGCCATCGCACGATTTTTTTCTAATAACAAATACAGCACCAATCTTTTTCTAATAGGATAGCTTGTCACTAAACGTTTGAACTCTCGATTTGATAACCTTTTGCTTTGCTCGTAATGCATTTTTAACTAGATTATAGGTAAAAACTGCATATCATACCATAAAATAATTTTGCAAGAGGTCTAATATCTTCTTTGGGAACACCGAGTTCAACCAATTGGTTTGCAATGCTAACTTTGATGCCATCTTGTTTAATCCAAAAAATTTTGCTATCGATGGATGTCGAGGTGAAGGACACTATATAAAGATTCATTAAGATATCAAAAAACAGGCAACATGGCTAAAATTATCGTTACTGGAGCCGCCGGCTTTATTGGTTCTCATCTTGCAGAAACGTTGCTGCAACAAGGAGAAGAAGTGATCGGGATTGATGAATTTAATGATTACTACGATCCTATATTAAAGCGTAAGAATATTACACACTTACATCAGTCACCTGGCTTTACATTAATTGAAGGAGATATTCAGTTTTTAGATTGGCAGAAACTCCTAAAAAATGTTGATGTAGTTTACCATCAAGCAGCACAAGCGGGTGTCAGAGCAAGTTGGGGTAAAGCTTTTCGAGGTTACACAGAACGAAATGTTAACGCTACACAAGTTTTACTGGAAGCAGCTAAGGATGCTAAACACCTGACAAGGTTAATATTTGCCTCTTCGTCGAGTGTATATGGTGATGCAGAAAGATTACCTACTCACGAGGGAATTTGCCCCCAACCAGTTTCTCCTTATGGCATTACGAAGCTAGCAGCAGAATTTTTGTGTGAACTATATTACAAAAACTTTGGTGTGCCCTGTGTAACATTGCGCTATTTTACAGTTTATGGCCCCAAACAGCGCCCAGATATGGCATTTCATAAGTTCTTTAAATCTATTTTGCAGAATGAGGCAATTTCTATTTACGGTGATGGACAGCAAACGCGGGAGTTTACGTTTGTTAGTGATATCATAAGCGCTAATTTAGCTGCCGCGATCGCACCCCAAGCAGTGGGAGAAATCTTTAATATCGGTGGCGGTAGCAGGGTAGTTTTAGCAGAAGTCTTCAACACAATTGAAGAAATCGTCGGGAAACCAATTAAAAAACACCACATAGAAAAGGCGATGGGAGACGCTCGTCATACTGCTGCTGATATATCTAAAGCGCAGAAAATTCTGGGATATCAGCCGCAAGTCTCTCTAAAAGATGGTTTGACGCAAGAATGGGAGTGGGTGAAATCTTTGTATTCCCTATCCTCCTAATTTTCTTAACCTTCATTTTTGGGTGTTGCAAACCGTATTGATGATAAGAGTCTTGCTCTTAACTGGTAGTCAAAACAACACCTTGGCGCACACTACGCTTGCGATCGCTTTTACGAGTACCCCCAGCCATCTGATACTCGTGGCTATTTTTACCAAACTTATGAGCAACACCAAGCAAAATTTTTTCAGAATAGTCTGCCAAATCTTGTTCATTTTCGGTGATTTGGGTTAATAAAACATCAATAGTAGAGAGAGTGGTATTGTAGGCTTCTAAAGATTGGCGGAGACTTGCAATTTTGTCAGTATAATCTTTAACCGTTAAACTATCTCCGACATTTAAAGTAGGACTGATAGATTTGATACTTGCCAAGCGCATCTCAGCTTTGCTAAGAATACGTGAATCGCGTTTTTGTCTTGCCATAGTTAATACTCCTTTAGATGAAAAGCCTAAATTTCTAGTAATTCTATAGTGCAATACGGTTCAGTTAAGGGCTACTGGTACAAAATTTTGGGTTTTTGAGACGCGATAAATCGCCGTCTCTACAAATGTTTTGGTCTTATCTGAACTGTATTGTTCTATAGTGGACAATTTTTTAAAAGGTTGTCCTGCGTAAAATTATTTATTTTTTTAAAGATTAAAATTTGAGTAATTTCATCAATTTTCATCCCCTCTCCTCTCATAACCGCAGTTGCTTCACAAGGAGCAACTAGGGGCGAGTTTATGAAAAATTTCGATGTGTTAGAAATCTGTAGAGTGAACTTGTTCTTACTTTTTTCTCACTCAGGACTCAGTAAAGTTAAGGCAGAAGTTTCTACAGACTGCGCGAAACACCGAAACGTCAAGGCGGAAGTTCCTACAGGGAAAGCGGAAATTCCTACAGACTGCGCGAAACACCGAAACGTCAAGACGAAAGTTCCTACAGGGAAGGCGGAAATTCCTACAGACTGCGCGAAACACCGAAACGTCAAGACGGAAGTTCTTACAGGGAAGGCGGAAATTCCTACAGACTGTGCGAAACATCGAAACGTTAACCTTGAGCAATATTTTTTGATGAATACTAATCGCATTTTTCTGCAAAAGGTTGGCGGTGGTTACATTTTCGTTCATCGGATGCTACAGGAACATTTTGCCAGCATGGAGTGAGTTGAGGTAGAGTAAGTGCGTTGGCGTAGCCCGTTGTAGACATCGCCATTTTTGTAGCGACTGTTTTAAAAGTCAAGCGATCGCCGAAATAACAAATGCAATGCAGTGCGATAGGCGATCGCCTGTCTAATTAGTTCAACCCTTAGCTTAATACCTAGCCCTATTCCCATGATTGAAATTCATCAATAGTGCTGCGAATGAGGGAAGTTATTTGAGCGCGACGGGTTTCAAAGTTAGCGGCAATATAAATTAGTAAAATGCCAACTAGCAAGCCAACAACCCATTTTAAGAAAGAGTATTGCAAGCTGAAAATTACTGATTGATAGATTGTAGTGATTAAAAAAGTGGCTGTACCAATGTAGAGAAAAGCCCGCACTCGCAAAGCTAATCCGGCAAAAATGGCGATGAGGCTGAAAATCCCCGGTATCCAGGCAGTGTTTTGATGAAATAAAATTGCCCACCCACAAATTAAACCACTACCTAGCAACCGGAGACTGTGGCGAGCGGTTTTATACTCTAGTAGCCTCAGTTGAAAATCTACTTGAGCAATATAAAGCAGTGATAATCCAATTGGTGCTACATACCACAAAGCATTTGTCAAGTTTAAGTTATAAAACCATCGGTAAAGCGCCCAATTAATCAACGCCACACTAATATAGGTAAAACGAATGTTTTCACCCACCTTTGCTAGGAAAATGTAAAATCCAGCTGCGAATAGCAAGGTAATTGGGTAAATTTGCAGTCTGGTTTGCCATAAAATTATTAGGGGTATGATGTAGGCGGCTTGCTGCCAAGCTCTTTTAGACCAACCCCAATTTTCCCAAGGTAGGATGTAAAGACAATAAGCTACCACACAGGCGATCGCACCGTTCCAAGGAAGTAATTGTGTAGTAAATAAACGTCCTATTGGCATATCCTGCAAGTAAATACTGATGAAACCTGCCTCTAACAAACCCAGGTAAACCCAGATTTCATCTATTGTTATACCCGACGCTGTTGCCAAGGACAGTTGGCGCGTTCGCTTTCCCTGAAAGATGGCATAGCGAATCAAGAATATCCCAGTTCCCAATCCCACCGAACGGTTAACTCCAATGGGAGTAGCAAGGGCGGCCATTAATAAACAGCTACTCCAAGCCCAGTGAATATGGGCAATTCCTTTGAGTTCTTGGGGAGTTAAGCTTAAGTAACTTCTAAGCCAAGGAGACAAGATACGGTAAGCATACATAATACTAGTGCCAAGAGCAGACATGGCAATCAATCCATCACCTAATGCTCCTCCTGATACTTGTAACATTTGATAGAACAAAAGTTCATAGGCAGAAATTGATATGCCAATGATTCCTAAGTACAGCAGGGGTTTAAAGTTTTCGTGCCGTCGCCCTACGCCAATGATGATTAAAGCTACACCCAAAGAACACAAACCTGTCCAATTGGTAAATGTGTCCAAACGCAGTAATACACTGAATACACCATAAATTAATGGCAGAATGTGAAAACTGCTAGGAAGCCTTTCTGATCGATGTCGTCGTCGCCACCACTCTCCGACAAGTTGAGCAATTAAACCCAAAACAATGTTAGCGATTGGCAAGCCACGCTCCGCGATCGCAATTTTAACAGTTGATCGTTCCCCAAACCCTAGTACCTCAGCAGTCAACAATTCCAAACACCAACCAATGCCATAAAATGCCCAATTTGTCGGTTCTTGCCAACTGCGATAAACAATGGCTGCCAAGGTGATTGCAGTGGCAATTAAGTACAAAAATCCCGAAGTAGTAAACCCTTGGTAAATCAGCACTGAGTGCAGTGTCAAACCCAATAACTCAAAACCACACAATGCGATCGCCCATTTATTACTAGCGGCTGCATATATGATTCCTAATTCGTTACCGCGTTGGTTCAAAAGTGTTCGCACTAACCATAGACTTAGGGTTGCGATCGCTCCTGCGACAAACCAACCTGCTAACGCGAGGTGAGGTAAACCAGGTACACCTGCCCATAACAACGCCCCAATGAAACTCAGAACAAATCCTTCTGTAATTACCGCAGATATTTGATTTCGCAAATAGCGCGTATTTGTAAACATCAATCCCGCAGCCACAGCCAAACCGATTAATCTGGTTCCTGGTAGCTGTAAAGTAAGTAGCTGGGCAACTCCCACAGCCAAGACACTCAAATAACAGCTAGTAGTGCGACGCTCTATAATTGTGCGATTGGCAACACCCGTGAGAGCTAAAGGCGTAACTAGCCATAAGACTCCCCAATAAGCTCGGCTATCAGCTATGCCATACCAAGATAATTCTGCATTCATCCACAATAGGAAAAAACTAGCGGCGGCTAGTACTAAACCGATGTCCCATGCACTACGTTGCCATAGTCCATTGCTCAGGCTAAATACCCATTCTGCAACCATGAGAGCTAATAAAATACTTGCCCAGGCTTCTTGACTCAGACTTGGTAACAGCCAATTAATGGTAGAGCAAAATGTCAGCACCCCCATGATATGAGTTAGATATACCAGGGGAAGAGAGGAGGGAGAGCGGCGTTGAGTGACGAATGCGAGAGTGGTGGTAGAAAATAGCAGATTTAGCGATCGCAACGTGGGATTTATGAGCGCGATCGTTGTTAAAAAAGTTCCAAATAAGAGGGTGAGCAGTTCGCCAGACTTAGCTAATTCTCGTTTTTGGCTACGATGCAGGCTATCTGTGAGCGCCACCATCAAAACTATGTAGGGAAATAAAGCTACACTCAGTAACGCCCAAGGTTCATTTTGAGAATTGGTGAGTTGAGTGCCGATAGCGATCGCCCATTTTTGTAAGTTATCAGGTACTAATCGCCAAAAGAGCCAAATTGTCTGTAAGCCAATGACAAAAACTGCTGCCAAGTCAGCCTTAAAACTGTACCTCTGCAAACGATTTCCCACAAACCACAAACCCAAACCACTCACAGCGATCGCTTGCCAAGGATAATTTACTACTGAAACTAGCCAACCCAGGAAGAGTAAAATTGCACCAAGTTTTTCCCAAAGTAGGGGAGATGAGGGGGACAAGGGAGACAAGGGAGATGAGGAGAATATTACTGTTACTTCTTCTGCTCCCCCTGCCCCC